>NZ_AAWS01000028.1 GCF_000169175.1 Microscilla marina ATCC 23134 | reverse complement strand
TCAGCCATACAAAATCTGCTTTTTCAATCTAAGTGCAGTTGCAAGATACCTTTTCAACGCTTGCTCGATACCTTGCTCGATACCTTCTCCATACCTTTCTCCATACTTTCTTCTCTTACCGCTGCAAAATCGCTTCTTCAATGCCCATATTTTGTCGATGTTTAAGGGTAATAAAAACTAAAAGGTTACACCCTGCTTGGTATAACCCTTTTTCAGCGTTAGACAAGCTTTTCTATTTGTGCCTTGGTCAAGCCAGTAGCTTTGATAATATCAGCCATAGCAAAATCTGCTTTTTTCATTCTAAGTGCAGTTTGCAAGATACCTTTTTCAACGCCTTGCTCGATACCCTTCTCCATACCTTTCTCCATACTTTCTTCTCTTACCGCCTGCAAAATCGCTTCTTCAATGCCCATATTTTGTCGATGTTTAAGGGTAATAAAAACTAAAAGGTTACACCTTGCTTGGTATAACCCTTTTTCAGCGTTAGACAAGCTTTTCTATTTGTGCCTTGGTCAAGCCAGTAGCTTTGATAATATCAGCCATAGCAAAATCTGCTTTTTTCATTCTAAGTGCAGTTTGCAAGATACCTTTTTCAACGCCTTGCTCGATACCTTGCTCGATACCCTTCTCCATACCCTTCTCCATACCTTTCTCCATACTTTCTTCTCTTACCGCCTGCAAAATCGCTTCTTCAATGCCCATATTTTGTCGATGTTTAAAAGTTGTTTGAATGTTTTCTTCGAGGGTTTGTTGGTTTTCCTCTGTATTAAATTTAACATAATGACGAATAAAATGCAACATCCGTCGGATTTTCTCATCCGAATAATCAGCGTCTTTCAATGCTTCGACCAACGACTTTTTCCAGACAAGTTGTTGTGCATCCGTCAAGTTTTTTTTATACAACGCTTTTTTGGCAGTCAACATTACTACCGAAAACGGATTATTGGGTACTTGGAGTGCTTGCTCGGTTTTTTGCAATATTTTGAAGCAAGGAAACTCATAACTGCACCGAGTATTTTCGTACTCATAATAGTAACGTTGCGGGTGATACTGGGCATTACTGTCAGTCAGTATCGACAATGCCATTACATTTTGCTGATACCTGTCTAGTATCCGATAAAAATAAATGAACATTCTTTCGGCAAAGGTAGGATCCTCATAACCTTGTACTTCTACATGCACCAAAATCCATTGCTCTGTGCCTTGTTTGGTAAACACTTTCACCAGCTTGTCGGCATAGCGTTTTTGGGTGGCGCCTTCTGGAAAAATTGACTCTAGCTCTTTGTCCAAAAACTCTACTGGCTTAGACAAATCAGCCACTTGAGTTGCCCAAGTAGGGAAAAAGTAAGCACAAAAATCTTCGAACAAGTCTTCAATGATGCCCTTCCATAAGGTGTCTTTAGAGATGTTTTTCATAAACAGTTTTTATTTGATCATTTAGTTGCCTGGTCCCTTTGTTTGTTGGGTAAGGCAAAGATGATTGAAAACAAATATTAAACAAAATGTTTAAATGACTATTTGAAATAAAGCAATGGAAGGAAAGACGCTTGACGCTAATAATGGAGCGAAATGCTTTGATGTTAAGGTAAGGGGGATGATACCAGAAGCATAAGGGATTTAGATTTCAATGCCTCTATAGCTCAATTAAAGCCCATCGAAAATAGAGAAAAAAAGATGGATGACAAGCCTTAAACACACTTTTAACCTTGCAAAGCTGGAGAAAAAAGTCGTTGCCCTTCAATCATACGATTTACCCCCGATTTGCAATGAACAATCGTTGTTTGCCCCATCAAAGGCGAATGAATACCTCTTGATCTAGCCCTTTTCTTGCTTTATGAATGCATTGGATGAGGTCTAATAGTGGCGCTTCTGTAACCAATTGGGTATCAAAGTTTTCTTTTTGCTTGTTGTACCTTTCTCTTGAGCCATGGGCAGATAATAAACTCTCGAGGTTGTTGGGGATAAAAAAACGCGCCCTTTCGCCCAAATTCGCCTTATATTCGTGGAGATAAATGCCCACCCCAGCCAAGTCAAAATCGCCAAAGTGTAAGTAATTGTTCGGGATGCTTTGCAGCCATTTCATCAGGTCTTTGCTTTGGTTTTGAGGATAACGGCTTACAAAAAGAGGGGTGATACCTTGAAAAAGGTAGGCTTGTTCTTTCAAATGTCTAAAATTCTCGGCATTTTCTACCCCCACAATGGTCACGTTTTTGTCGGGCACAAACTCCTCAAAATCATAGATAAAAGTAAAAGTTCCTTCGGTGGGTTGTATGGTCATGTTTTCACCCTTAAACACGGCTTTAATGGGGGCGTAGCTGTTCACCAAAAAACCTTGAAAAGTTCTGACACTTCGCAGTTTAGAGTCACCGCTTGCCTCTACAAGCTCGGCGCGGGTGGTAGCTTCGCCCTCTGCTACTGCTATGAAGTGAGTAAGGCTGGCAATGGCATATTGATTTTTAAGAAAAGTTTGCAAGGCGGCAGGGTTCATCAATTGAATGGTTTGCCTCACCCTGCCCCTGCGCGACAAAATGCCTTCATTGATCAAGCGCTCAACCAAAGCCCCCTTGAGCGAGCTGGCGGGCACGGTTTGCCCCTCTATCAATACAAGTAACTTTTTGGCGGTGGCTAGCTTTAGACTCATGGGCGACTGGGTTTAGTATTTTTGGACAAGGGTTTTTACCGAAGTAATGTTTCGCTCATCCTTCGAGAGCAAGTAAGTATATTTATAGTCAATGGCGTTGTAGCTAGTGGGCGAGCCGTTGATCAATAGGATGTTTCTTTGATTGGCAAATTTGAGAATCCCCGCTACATTATTGGGGTGCAATTTGCCAATCTCATCCATCATACAATGCAACTTAAAGTCTTTGAACCTGCGCGAAGCACTTTCCTTAAACACGTTCAAAAGCGTGATATTGATCATTGCCTTGGCGAGTATGTCGGTGCCCTCAGAGCCCACATTGGCGAGTTTTTGCACCCAGCCCGAATCGTTGTCGTTTTCTATGATCTTAAACCTCAAATCAAACGAATCTGAAAGCTTCAATTGATCACTTTTGCTCTGGTTGAGCTCCTTCACCAAACGCGTAAGCAAGTTGATCGCCTTTTGGTTGTCTTGTTGGGCATGGTCGCCCGAAAACAAATTAGGCGCGCCCAGTGTTGCACCTTTTTCCTCGTTAAAATCTTTGATCTCCACCATTGTGCGCATAATCTTATGGTCGCTCTCAATCACCTTCATCTCTATGTGTTTGATTGCCTTCACAAAGATTTTATTATCCGCAAAATCGTTGTTGATCTTGCCAATGATTTTGCTGATTTCTCCCGCCTTTGCGGTCAGCTCGCCCACTTCTTTGCCTATTTGGGTGATGATGTTGGCAAAGCGGTCATTGATTCGTTTTTCGTAGGTAGCTATTTTGTTTTCATTGATAAACTCCTCCAGGTCTACAGCAAAATTGAGCAAGGCTTCATCCTCTTGAGGGGCAAATCTGACCCTAAAACTAAATACATTCTTTTCGTCAAAGTGGCTTATAAAGTCATGCACCGCGCGGCTTAAACCTTCGAGCAAGTCCCGTGCTTCGTAGTGCTTGGCGTTGATCAATCGCATCAACTCTGTACCCCTTTTGTGGCTGGCGTCATCATTGTTAAAACTAGCAATTTGCGCCAGCACCTCTTCAGTGCAAACCCTTCCTTTTTTAAAAGCCTCATACTCCTCCTCATCCTTTGCCACCAAGTCTTGTTCCTGGCGCAATTGCGCCACCCGTTGTTTGGCCTCCGCCAAGTCTTCTTTCAATTTTGCCAACGCTTGCTCGTACTGGGCAGTTTGTTGCCAGAGTTTTTCGTCCAAGCGTTGCCTCTCTTCTTGCCACCCCTCTACCTTGTCAAACAACTCCCTCTTGTCCTTCTCATACTCGGTTACCTTGGCTTGGTGAGCATCTATAAAATCTAATTCTTGAGCAATCTTCTTCAGTTGCTTGTCAATAGCCCCAATTTTTTTGACATTCGCCCCTTCCGACTCTAGTCGTTGGTTTTTCTCTGCGTTGATTTTTGCCATTGCCTCGCTAATCAATGCATTGCTTTGCTCAAAGGCGGCTTGTAGCTGCTCTTGCTTGCTTGCTTTTTGCTGGGTCATCTCTGCCAGTTCCTGAGCCTTTGCTTCTTGCTTGCGAGCAATGTTGTTCTTTTGGGTTTGCTTAAGTTCACTCAATCGCTGCACAATTTCTTGCGCTGCTGCCTTGGCTTTGCTCTCCTTTTCTTCTGCCTCTTGGGTAGCTACTGCCTTTGCATTTGCGGCTTTTTGGGCAAGCTCATGTATTGCCACTTCAGCCGCCTTTATCTTTTGGGTGGCTTGCGCCAAAATGTGCGTGTTTTGGGTAATCAGTTTTTCAGCGTTTTTTATCTCAGTTTGGTATTTTTTGCGCAAACGGTTTATGTTGTCTTGCAAAGTTTTCGCGCACTGGTTTGCTTTCGCTGCCAATGTTTGCCGTGCTTGTTCGTTTTTTTTGAGTGCTTGCGCATAATCCTCTACGCTTTTTACTTGCTTGTCTATCTTACCCAAATCTAGTTTTATCCCATACACGCTTTGACTATCTTCGTTGATCAACTGAGGTTCTAAATCTTGGGCAAACAATACCCAATCTTCGTTGATCACTTTGCCTATGTTTGCTTGCCAACCAGGTTTGTTTTCTTCTAGCCAATCATACAAACTGCCCGCTACACCCGCAACCTTTGCCTCTACCCTCTCCTTTTCAGCCTCAAGCGGTTGCTGTTTTCTTTTGATGTCATCAGTTTCATTTTTTGCCTTACTCTCCACCTTTTCTTTCTCCCAACCCCACTCTTTCCTTAAGTCATTGATGGTTGCTTCGCTATCGCTGATCGTTTGCTGGGCATTGGCTTGTTCTTTTTGCAAGCCTTCCAACTCTTTTTGTTGCAAAGCCAGTTCTTCGGCAAAAAACTGGGTGTTTTCTATTTTGATTTTTTTCACCTCCCACTCCTTCACTTGCTCACGTTGGGCATTCAGCATGTACTGGGCATCGTCCATCATTTGCTGCCCTTGTTGTCTCACTTCTTCAATCAAGCGCTCATACTTGGCATTCAATTCGTTTTGCGCCTTCAAAAATTGCGCATTGAGCTCGTTTTGTTTTTTGCCTTGATTATTTTTGAGCGCTTCCTGCTTGCTCTTTTGCAGTGCCATCAATGCCTCGTATTGTGTTTCTATTTCCTGAAATTTTGAGGTAAGAATATCTCTCTCCGCTTGCCACTGTTTTTGCTCGGCAAGTTGCGCCCCTTTGTTGCCTACCCTGGCAATGATTTGTTCAATGTTTTGTTCTTTATAATGAGCTTGTTGCTTTGCCGCCGTATCAAGTTTATCATCAATCACCGCCTGCCTGTTCTTTGTCCTAGACTTGCCAGCGTCAAATTTCTCCTTGGTTGTGCCTATTGTTTGCTCAAGCTTTTGTTGGGCTTGAGTTGCCCCACGCATGTGTTGTGCCAACATGGGTTTTTGTTGGGTATTTTTATGCAACACCCAGCCCAAACTAGCCGCTAGTTTTTTCTTTGCTTGTTGTTCGGCTTTGTATGTGATGCGTGCATCTATCACCGCACGCGCTTGTTTTTCTAATAGGTTTGCTCCTGCCTTGTCCAACTTTTTCCATTTTTTTACATCATTCAGCTCAAGGTCAAAATCCCGCAAATGCCCCTTGTCATAAGTGTCCAAATCTATGCTGAGTTCCTCTTCGTTGATAGACTTAATGATGGTGGCTTTGATAAAGGCTGCCTCTAGCTTTGAGTTCAAAAATACGTTTTGTATTGTTCTGGGAATGTTCTGATATTGGGCACTCTCCAGCATGGCATATTTTTTAAAATCGCTAGACAAACCCTTGTTGTTGCCATAAATAATATTGCGGTACTCCTCATAACTATTGATCACCTTAGAGTAGCCAATTTTGCTGCCCAAGGCATCCCTTATCCCTGCCCAATCGCGGGCGTGGTTGAGCGCATCGATAAACAATGTTTTTTGGTAAGCCGAATCGATGAAACGGAAACAGGTCTTGGCTTGGTTTTTAAAAGCCAGCACACAAAAAGAGGCGTTTTCTTTGGCTACCTCAAACACAATGTAAGAGTTTTGATAAGGGAAATAGTACTCGTCGAAGCCCTTTTTCTCGCGTGGAATGCCCAACTTGGTTTTGTCGGCATTATAAAAAAACAAGATTGCCCGCAACAAGGTACTTTTGCCCGCCCCTTGGGTGCCAATCAAATGCACGTTGCCATCTACCCCCACCTCGGCATAGCTCATAGAGGCACTATTGATAAATACCACTTTATTCAGGAATCTCATTTTCTATGTCCTCCTCTATGTTTATTTTCAAAATCAACTCCTCTAGGTATTTAAAAGACGACAACACCTTATAGGTCTTTTCTATTTCGTTATGCAACTCTACAAAACCCTCTTTGCGCAACGACTCGGCAAGTTTGCCCACCGCTTCGTCGTAAGAGATGTTTTTGGGATAACGCTTTTTCAAATTGTCCAACTTGTATTTCAATTCCGCATTGGTGCTCAACCTCACCCTTATTTCGGCAGGGCTAAACCTCCACCCCACCCCAAAAGCCTGGTCATAAGTTTTGAAAAAATCAAGCAAATCAATCCACTGGTGGGCAGTCTCTATCTTTCTCTCCAAGCCCGCCTTCGACTCCTCCCTGCTGAAATAATAATATTCGTCTCCTGCCTCAAGGCAAAAGTTGATTTGCTTGAAATAGTCAAACAACTCCTCAAAATTACCCTCTTGGCTAATCACGTCATAGAGCTTTTGCATGGAGCGGTTCGAGCTATTAGAACATATAAATTGCCCCTTGCTCAATATCTCAAAAATGGGGGCGATGTGTTGGTGAATGTGGCTCATAAATAAAGGTTATTTAGGATAAACCAAGGCATAAGAAATGTTTTGGCTGTTGCCAAATTGGTGGGTAATATTAAACTCGTGCTCATATTGAGAAATGAGTTGGCAATAGATGGTAACCAACCGATCAAACGTGAGTTTTTCGGGGAAATCATATTTCATCAAAAAACCAAATAAATCGTTGCTCCCTGCCAAAAACCCATTTTTGATGCCATCTAAGTCAATAAACACCTCTTCTTTTGCTTGGCTGTTCAAGTATTTTGCCTCAATGCGTTCGGCTCGTTGCAGCTTGGGCTTTGCCTTGGTTTGGGCTTTTTTGGCAACCTTGCAAATCAACTCAAAAGCTTCGTCCGAAGTGCTCAAAGTGTTGAGCGATGCCTTAAGCGCATATTGAGGTTTTTTTTCAAAGGCAACCAAGCGTTCTTCGCTGAGCACCGCCCTTAGGTTGCTGTGGGTGTCGAGCGTAAACTGGTCTTTCAGATACTTCACCTTGCGCAACTTTTCTATCACTTGGTTTTGGTGTTTGATTTGGTTCAAAAAATCAATGATTTGCTTTTCTATCTCAAGCAAACTGTGTTGGCAATGACCGAGGCTTTTCTTTAGGTCGACAATGATTTGGTCTAGTTCAACATCTAAGGCTTTATGAAAAAACAGCTCGTGTTTGTCATTTACCAAGCTGGTGGTTTGGTTGATCAAGTTTTCAATGTCTTCCCGTTTTTTATCCAGATGTTCGAGCTTGGCTTTTTTGTTTTTGTAGTTGGGTTCGTGTTTAAAAGTCGTTTCTATGTTTCGGCGCAAGTCCATCACATTGCGCAGCGTAGTCATCCCAATCGTTTTTAGAGTACCCTTGATCACCTTAAGGTAGCCATACTTAGCGCTCTCGCGTTTTTCGTTGCCAAAATACTCTATGTTCTCCTCAATCTTCTGAATGTTGCTATGAATGAAGGCAAGGTTGACCTCTTCGTTTACTGCCAGTATTTGTTCAAAAAAATCTAAAAACTGATTGTTTATTTCCAAGTAACTCCCGTTTTGGTTGAGCACGGCATGGCTAATCAAAGACTCAATCCTTGCTGGTTGATCGTCGACCAACACCAAGGCATCGTCGTATTTGAAAGCATTGTTTTTTCGGTGGGCAAACATCTCACCGAGCAAGCTGGCTTCGCGGTGCAGTGCCTTGAGTAGTTCTTTGATGGAGGTGAAGGTTTGCATGGGGGGATTATTTTATGCTATTACATCAACTTCATTCAACTTGCTTAGTTGCATAAAGTAAGGCTGCTTCAACCAAATATCTTTATCGCCAATTGCCACAAACCTGTATTTAGCTCTTGTAAGAGCAACATTCAACAAGTTGGGTTTTTGAGATGCCCATGTGGCAGCTCCTTTTATGCGATCATCTAAACCAAGACATAAAATTACCGCATCAGCTTGCTTACCTTGGAAAGTATGCACAGTGCCAATATGGGAATCTAACCATTCAGATAACTTATCTCCATTTTCGGAAGAAGAATTGACTCTGTTGAGCCATTGAATCAGCGGATTAAACAAATCACCTTTTAATTTATAACCTATTTCGGTAAAAGGAGTGATAACAAATACATTGGGCAGGTCTCCACAGAAAGATGTTTCTCGTAATAACAACTCTTTTACTAAGTTGGCTTGTTCTTGCACAAAATGCCTACCTTGTACCTTGCCTGTGCAATGTATAAAGTTACTTTCCATCTGTAAGTTTACTTGTTTTGGTGTAGCAGTAGACAAAACCATGGTACCTTCATAAGCAATATTGTTGGCAATGCTAAACATTGGTTCAATACACCTGCGATGTACCCGCAGTGGCATCCCTATCCAAGTGGGAGGTCCTTGTATTTCGCGATAAGTACCTAAATAATTCATGCGATCTGCCATAGATTGTACAGAAAGTTCAGTACTTATTTGTTGCTCATGCAATCCAAAGTATTCTCTGAGATTATTGGTAATAACATCAGGGATAGTTACTACAGGTTCTATTTGAAACGGATCACCCACTACCATTACTCTTTTAGAACGCCAGATGGCTCCTGCTGCTGCTTGAGGAACAGCCTGACCTGCTTCATCTATAAATAACCAGGGTAAATCTTCTTTATCCAAGCCTTGGAACATACGATGAACTGAGGCAAACGTGGTAGATACCACTGGGATTACTAAAAAGAAGGTATCCCACATGGCTTTAATCATTTTGCGAGAATATGTATTGTTACCTCTCAAGTATTCAAAAAAGCCAGCAAGAGTAGTTGATATTCTACTTGATTGAGTATTGGCATGAAGAATAAATGATTCGTTAAGCTTCAACGCTGCAATAAATAACTCAGATTGTAATTTTTTGAGTTTTGGAGAATACCAAGGGCAAGCCTCTTGAGATGTTTTGGTTTCAATATTTTGCCAGAAATCATCATCAGCATAATTATTTCCTAATTTGTCTTTATCTGACTTTATTTTTGGAGAAAGTCGATTGATGGTGTTGATTTGTTGGTTGATAGATTGCTGAATTTGATTTACTTTGGCGCTCTGCTCTTGATGTTTTTGTTTGAGATCATCCAGTTTTTGTGCTGTATCTCTAAGCCTATTTTCTTTTTCTAATAAGCTGTTTTCGGTAGCTTGAATGCGTTGTTTGTAGGTGTTACGGCGTTCTTTATTAAACCAGTAGCTAAAAAAACCAGGCTTGTGTTTTTTTATCATTGCCAAATCACTGTGCAACTCTGTTCTTGTTTTTTTTAATTCTTGCTCCTTACTGACATATAGCTTGATTTCTTCTTCTAATTGAACTTTTACTTCTTTGACCTTTACTAGTTCAACTTGTTGTATTTTTTCTTGAGCCTTAGCTGTTGTCAAGGCTATATAATCTGTTCTGCATTGTTCCAAATGTTCTTTTTCGGTAGCTACTTCCTGCAATTTTAGGTTAAATGCTTTGATTGCCTCTCGCCAAGATGTATTGGTTTCAGGTTTGTTCTCTTTCAGGGTTTCCCTGAAGTCTTTACCACCTTCTTTTTTATTAAACCAAAGTTTGTTTACCAAAGTACTTCTCTTTTGTTTATTGCCTAATACAACCGAAATCAACCCCCAATTTGATGGATCAATGCAATGCTGTGCTACTTCTCTGAAGTAACCAATTTCATCTACAAAAGAACCTACTTCACTCTTTAAAGGTAATTCTTTGGAGATATTTTCTACTGCACCATTGTTGGATGAAGCCACCACCATACCCCCTTGAGTTAAACTTGAATCAGGGGAGTAAATATATAGCGAGTAATTGTCATTAATGTATACTTGACCAACATATTCAAAAGCATTGGCTGGATTAGTAATCCCTGAAAGTACTTTGGCTCTTTTAACTATGATGGCAGCAATGACATCTCGTAGAAGGGTTGTTTTACCTGTACCAGGAGGTCCATTTACAGAATAAATCCCGCTTTGGTTTCCATCAGAAAGACTATTAAAGGTATGAGTAACCGCCAGTTGCTGCATCAAACTCAGGGAGTAATCAGAAGGCCAGCATCCATCAGGATATTTAAGAGGTTGTAAGTCATCCTTTAGTACTTGAATATCTTTAGCTAAATCAAATCGTTTTTGTTGTTCGTTTAGGCTTCCTCTGATGTAGTTTTGAAAAGCGAATGGCATTTCTACATCACTTTTTAAAGCTCTTGAGATAGTTTCCAAATCATTGATGTAAAAACTATTCAACAAATCAGCATTAGAGCTATTTTCATCTAAACTCTTTTTTGTTTTTTTATATTTTTCTTCAGCTTTGATATAAATATCTTTCTTGATATTGCTTCCAAATTCCCACCCTATTGTGTCTATGACGAGTTTTTGAAAACTTAACAATAAATTACAGCTTAAAACCTTTGGGATCTTGATAAGCCTCCTTTCTTCATCTTGATGAATGGCATTCACCAATGATTCTAATTCTTTTTTTAGCTCATCATTTAGTGCCTCAAAACGTAAAGCCCAATTATCATTATTAATTTCATTTTTTCCCAACTGATTCAAGGCCCATGGAAACGTTGGTATGCCTAAAGATTCTTCCACATAGTGACCAGCTTCGTTTATTTTGAGTGAAGCATAGCAAATGTTACCTCCTTTATTTTGGTTTGGGTTATCTGATTTTGTACCAAAAAAATCTTCTACAAATTTATTTGCATGGGAAAGCTCAAATACTCCCAAGTAAATGGTGTATTCTATTTCTTTTTTACTATTCGAAGCACGAAGGTTGGCTTTCCAAGGCTCTATACCTTCAAACTTTGAAGTATTTTTGCCTCTTGGAATATTTGATGGGCTAAAATGCTCTAACTTATGCCAACAAGAAAGTAGATTTTGAAAGTTACTTAGTTGATTTGTATGCATACTCATTGCTAAGGATAAATTCGCATAAAAAAACAATATACGCCTAAATAACATATTCGCTCAAAGAAATATAAGAGCCTGAGTCTTAAATATATGGCTAGTAAAATTATTGCAAAATATAACCTTGCAAAAATAGATTGAAAGCCAATTTAATTTGTATTATTGCTACATTTGCATTTTTGATAACATCAACCAAGCTTTAAAGATTGTCACCAAAAAGGCAAAGTATACCAAGGTTTGGGTACGCTCTACAGGCAAACAGGAAGCCTTGAGGTCACCCGCGAATACTTGCTACTTGTTTGGCTTCCAACAATTTTGGGTTTTGCTGTACTGCTTTTAGGGTTTCCAATGTGTCAATCAGAATATAGCTTTTCAATTTGTTTTTGATCTTACCTGCTTCTAACTATCAAATTTATAAACAACTGAAAATAAACGCTTTACAAACTTGATAAATCCCTATGGAATACGGAATAGCACCGATATTCATCGGTATCTAAGGACTTGTCGCTTGAAGCTTGCCCCCGCAAGCGCTATCTACCACAAAACAAGGTTTAGAAAACGTATTGGCAGATTTAGAATAATCCAATGATATTTTATTAGCTAAAGATAAAATTGTAAATTTATTGTTGTGGTTGGTGTAGTAAGGTTTTTGATACTTTGATTGAAGTTTCCTGACAGAAGTTGCATTGCCTCATGTTGTGTATAACAAAAAAGCAGTTGGCTTTTATGCCCATTATATGATGTTTATCAAACCCCAATTAAACCCATGAAAACCTATGTTTTGTGTATACTGCTTTGTCTGACCACATGTAATGTATTTGCCTGGCAAACACGCAAACTGGACTCTTTGCTCAAAGTATTGGAAACTAATATTATCCATGAGCAAAAAGTAAAGGTATACGTCAAAATCGCCCGCCGTTACAATGCACTTTCCGACTCTCTCAATACTGCCCTGTATATACAAAAAGCCATTGCCTTGGCACAAAAAACAAATTACCCAAAAGGAGAAGCAGACGCTTACCACAGGCAAGCCTGGATGTTGCGACGCAAAGGGTACTATACAGCAGCCAATACTCTGTTTAAACAAGCACTCAAAATATCAAAAAAAGCAAGTTATGACAATGGCATAGCCAACGCTTATAATGGTTTGGGAGCAGTACACGACGATCAGGCTCATTATGAGGAAGCTTTGAAATATTACCAGAAAACACTGGCGATTGATCGCAAAATGGGCAATAAACGAGGGCTATCCAGCGACTATAACAACATAGGCATTGTATACCAAAAGCAAGGCAAGTACCGACTTGCCCTGAAGTACTACCAAAAGTCGATGCAACTGGACAAAGTACTGGGCGATAAAAGTGGCATGGCGTATGGCTACAACAACATAGGTATTGTATACAGTAAATTGGGCAACTACCCTCTTACGCTAGAGTACTACCGTAAGTCGTTGGCTATCAAGCAAGCGCTGGGCAATACACAAGGAGTCGCAAATAGTTACCACAATATGGGAGCAGTATATCGCAAACAAGGCAATTATCCCAAAGCATTGGAGCATTATAAAAAATCGTTGAAAATCAACGAAAAAACCGGCAGTAAAAAAAACGTTGCAAATAACTATACCAATATAGGCTCGGTGTTTCACGCATTAAACAACGACTCGCTTGCCCTGGCGTACGTAACACGTGCACTTAGGGTGTATAAGCAACTGCAAAATCGCCAAGGCATTGCGAACAATTACAAAATGATTGGAAACATTCACCAAACCGCAGGAAGGTTTCAACAGGCAGAGGTATACTATCAAAAATTTTTGGCGATGGAAAAAGAGATAGGCAACAAAGAAAGCCTGGCAGATGGCTACCTCAACCTGGGAATGTTGGCAATAGAAACAAAGCAGTACGTTCAAGCACAAAACTACCTTGAAATAGCTCTTACCATGCACAAGGCACAAGGGCGAAAAGACCCTGTATCGGAAACACAAGTGGCATTGGCTGAGGTGTTTTTTTTGCAAAAAAATTACCCAAAAGCAATACATTATGCTACTCAGGGGGTGGCCAAGGCCGAAGAGGTGGGCAACCCGGCCACTATAAGAGATGGTGCAGCCATACTTGCCAAATCCCATCATTTACAAGGTCAGCCTGCCAAGGCATATCAATACCAAGTGATTTTCAAGCAAATGTCTGATAGTCTGATTAATGTGGAAAATACCCGTAAAATAACCCGCATGGAGGTAGAGCTAGAATTTAGACAAGCAAAAGACTCTATGCAAAAAGCCAATACTTTGCAACGGGCCCAACTTGAAAAAGAGCAATTGACCAACCGCTTTCAACGCAACATCAACTGGTTGGTGCTGACGGTTTTAACTATTGTACTGGTGTTTATGTTTTTTGTATACCGGAGCCGTCAACAGCAAAAGCGCTTGAATGTACAACTGCAACAACAAAAACAAGGGTTGAAAGCTCAAAGCGAAGAACTTACCACACTCAACGAAGAGCTACTACAAAATAAAGAAGAAATAGCCGCCCAACGCGATATTCTTGCCTTCAGAAATACCGAGCTGTTGCACCATCAATACCGTATAAATAAAAGCTTCAAGGCAGCCCAGGTGATCCAACATACGTTGTTGCCTTCCGACCAACTCCTCCGGAGGTTGTTCAGCGACTATTTTGTGTTGTACCAACCAAAAGATGTAGTATCGGGTGATTTTTATTGGATAGCCGAAGTAGGCAAACGATGGGTAATGGTGGTAGCCGACTGTACCGGACACGGGGTGCCAGGGGCTTTTATGACCTTGATTGGCAGCAAGTTGCTAGACTCTATTGTAAAAATAAATCAAGTAGTGCAGCCTGCGGAGATATTGACCCAACTCAACGAAAGTGTTTTACATACCATGAAACGCAACACCGGGCAACAGCAAGAGATAGACATGATAGCCGGAATGGATGCTGTGGTACTCTCGGTGAGCAGCAAAGACAATCATTTTGAGATTGACTTTGCCGGAGCCAAAAATGACTTGTTGTACTTTGATCCTCTCACCCGCACTTTTGGCGAATTAAAAGGCTCCCGAATGTCAGTAGGTGGCTTTCAGACAAAAAGGAAAGTATTTACCCAACAACACATTTCATTGCCTGCCCATAGTATTTTGTATGCAGGCTCAGATGGTTTTCAAGATCAAAACAATGAGCAACGCAAACGTTTTGGTTATGATGCCTTGAAACAACTGCTAGAGCAGAACGTGGCTTACCCGCTGACACAACAAAAAAACTTGTTGGAAGAAGCGCTCAAAACACATATGCAATACAGCGAACAGCGTGATGATATTTTGTGGTTGGGGTTGAAGCTGTAATTTTATTTTCTTAGGAATGGTACCAAAATAAATTTACATTTTTAACGTCATCTTTCGCTGACAGAATTCGTTAAAAAAACTTGTCGTAGCGCTGCTATGCCGCGTTTTTTTGCCTCTCCTGCCAACAAAATATTTTGGCGTTACTATAGAACTTTATTTTTACACCATTCCTTAGTTTTCTTTCCAAAAATTAAAATCGCGATTAAAGTACAATGTTTGCTTGTTATTACAACAAGGTTTTACTTTGTATAAACAAAGGAGTGCATGAAAATAAGAATTTGGTTTTGGGTGTTTTTGGGGTGTATTACAGGTCAGGCTTTTGCCCAAAAAAAAGCGCGCATAGACTCCTTGAAACAGGTGCTCCAAAACAACCTCGCTGACACCCAGCGGGTAAAAGTATACAACCAACTCGCCCTTAAGCATACCCCCCCCCAACTATCTAAAATTGAACATTATACCTCGTTGGCAATCAAACTTGCTACCCAGATAAAATACCCCAAAGGCATCGTAAATGCTTATGAACATCTTGCTTACTTTGCAAAAAACGAAGCCAACCATGCTAAAGCAAAAAACATATTTGATCAAATACTCACAGTCAGCGATCAATACCAATATATTCAAGGGAAAATCAGTGCTTTTATTGGCTTGGGTTCAGTGGAGGTGGCTCAGGCAAACTACCCCACCGCTTTGCAGTATTATACCAAAGCACTCAAGATAAGTAAGGCTCAAAAACTACCCAGTTATACCGCCACAGTATATAACAACATAGGCATACTCTCTGCTAACCAGGGTAACTATGCCAAAGCCCTTGAGTATTATGGAAAAAGCCTTGAAATACGCAAAAAAGAAAAAAGCAAAGCAAATGTAGCAAGCCTCTACAACAACATGGCAACGATACATTTGCGACAGGGTGACTATGCCCTGTCGTTGCAAAAGCACCTTAAAGCATTGCAAATAAGAATCAAATCAAACGATCAATCGAACATATCAGCTAGTTACAATAACATTAGCCTGGTATATGTACGGCAAGGCGATTATGAGAAAGCCATCGAATACCAACTAAAGTCGCTCAGGCTAAAAGAAGAGTTGGGGCAAAAAATGCTCATAGCGACCAATTATACCAATATAGGTTTTGTATACAGTAAACAACATCAATACGATAAAGCTCTCAAGTATTACTTTAAGGCACTAAAGATAGAGCAAAAAAAGGGTGACAAACGTAGGCTGGCCAATTGTTATGACAATATAGGAGAAGCATACCTGGCAAAAAAAAACTATGAAAAAGCCTTGGGCTATTTGAACAAATCATTGGCTATGTGCCTAAAACTCAACGAAAAATCGTTGGCTTCTACTGTATTGGTAGCTTTGGGCAAGACACACCTGGAGCAGAAAAAATATGAAAAAGCCATTCAGTTTCTGGACCGGGGAGTAACATTGGCCAAAGAAATAGGCAAACCAGCCACACTGCAAGACGGTGCCGAAACCCTTGCCAAAGTATACAAGGCCAAAGGTGACTACAAAAAAGCTTATGAAGCGCATGTGGTGTTTAAGCAAATGACCGATAGCTTGCTGAATGCCGCCAATACTAAAAAAATTACCCGCCTGGCAGCCAATCACGAATTTCAACTTGAAAAAGATTCTCTAAAGATTCAACAAGTTGCCCTCAAAGCAAAGTTTGAAAAAGAAAAATTGACGAGTAGCTTCCGACGCAATATGAGCATTGTGTCATTATCAGCGCTTGGGTTGGTGTTGATTCTTGCTTTTTTGATTTACCGTAGCCGTCAGGCGCAAAAAAGAGCCAATGGATTGTTGATGCAACAAAAACGAGCGTTGCAAGACCAAAAATCGGCTTTGCAGAGGCAGAAAAAAGAGCTACACCAACAAGGTGAAGAACTGCTTACAATGAACGAAGAGTTGTTGCAAAACCAGGAAGAGATTACTGCTCAACGTGATGATATTGAAGAAAAAAAGAGTTTGCTTGACATCCAACACCACCAACTCACCCAAAGTGTAAGGGCTGCCCTCACCATTCAACAGGCGATTTTGCCTGCTACAGAGCATATCGCCAGGTCTTTTGAAGAACATTTTGTGGTTTACCACCCTAAAGATGTGGTATCGGGTGACTTTTATTGGTTGGGCACCATTGATAACAAAAAGGTAGTGGGCGCTATTGACTGTACCGGGCATGGGGTACCAGGAGCATTTATGAGTATGATTGGCTTTACTTTACTCAATGATATTGTGAACACTAAAAAAGAGTCTGACCCAGCACAAATACTGGAAATGCTTAGAACCAGGGTGCCCAAAGTACTTAAGCAAAGTAAAAGTGGGGACAAAAATGGCATGGATGCCGCATTTGTAGTAACAGAAGAACTGGAAAACGGGCAGGTAGAACTATGCTTTGCAGGTGCCAAACGCCCTTTGTGGTATGTAATACCTGGCAGCAAAACCTTGGGAATTATTAAGGGAGCCAATGTGTCTATCGGTTTCTCATCAAACAATACCCGAAGTATAGCGTCTCACTCTATGTGGTGTGACAAAGGTACTGTGTTTTATATCGGCTCTGATGGCTTTGCTGACCAAAACAACGAGCAAAGGGCTAAGTTTGGGAGCCACCGCCTACAACAATTGATCTACAAAATTCATTTGCATACAATGAATGCCCAAAAAGACATACTGGAACAAGCCCTTAGTGAACATATGAAAAATACCGAACAACGCGACGACATTTTGTTGCTGGGGCTAAAGGTATAAACACCATTTGAGCAATACTTGCAAACTTGACCACTGCAAGGGGTGTACGCTCACCTAAGGGAGTCATTTAGAGGGTAAATGCGTTACTTTGCTCTCCTGCTTGCAATCTGAAAGCAGGATATTGTTAAAATATAACACCGTGCTTCTTATCGCCTGTCTGATGCCCCTCCCGGTTATAATAAATCTCTGATTTGTGCAACCATTTTTGGCACAATGTTGTTACTTTTGTGCGAAACAAGAACAAATTAAATTTTAGATCCCGTAGACAATGAGTGAACAGAAAATAACCATTCAAGACGGGGAATTGAACGTTCCCAACACTCCTGTAATTCCTTTCATCGAAGGTGACGGAACTGGTCCAGATATTTGGTCAGCCTCTCAAAAAGTTTTAGACAATGCTGTAGAAAAAGCTTATGGCGGCGCTAAAAAACTTGCCTGGAAAGAAGTACTTGCCGGACAAAAAGCATTTGACCAAACTGGCGAGTGGCTACCACAAGCTACTTTAGATGCTTTCAACGAATATTTGGTAGGAATCAAAGGTCCTTTGACTACACCAGTAGGTGGTGGAATCCGTTCGCTGAACGTGGCACTGCGTCAAAAACTGGATTTGTATGCTTGTATACGTCCTGTTCGTTGGTTCGACGGAGTACCTTCGCCTGTAAAACGTCCGGAACTTTGTAACATGGTCATTTTCCGTGAAAACACAGAGGATGTATATGCTGGCATAGAATGGATGCATGGAGAAGAAGGTACCCAAAAAGTAAAAGACTTTTTGATCAAGGAAATGGGTGTAGATAAAATCCGTTTCCCTGAAACAGCCTCTTTTGGTATCAAACCTATCTCTAAAGAAGGTACCGAACGTTTAGTTCGCTCAGCCTTGGAATACACCATTAAGCAAGGACGCCCTTCATTGACGCTGGTACACAAAGGTAACATCATGAAGTTTACTGAGGGTGCTTTCAAAAACTGGGGGTACGAGCTTGCCGAACGCGAGTATGGCGACAAAGTGTTTACCTGGGCTCAGTATGACCGCATTGCCGAAAAAGACGGTAAAGACGCGGCCAACAAAGCACAAGCTGACGCTGAAGCAGCTGGTAAAATCATTGTAAAAGATGTAATTGCTGACGCTTTCTTACAGCAAATCCTTACCCGCCCTGCCGAGTATTCGGTCATTGCTACTATGAACCTCAACGGTGACTATGTATCAGATGCTTTGGCGGCTATAGTAGGAGGTATTGGTATTGCCCCAGGCGCCAACATTAACTATGTAACCGGACGTGCCATATTTGAAGCTACCCATGGTACTGCTCCCAAATATGCTGGTTTGGACAAAGTAAATCCTGGTTCAGTGATTTTGTCAGGTGCTATGATGCTTGAACATTTAGGCTGGCAAGAAGCTGCCGACTTGATCTACAAAGGTTTAAGCGGAGCCATTGGAGCCAAGCGAGTAACTTACGATTTTGAGCGTTTGATGGAAGGTGCTACCTTGTTAAAAACTTCAGAATTTGGTGCAGAAGTAAGTAAGCATATGTAATCAATCATTGATTACTCCCTAAGATAAAAAGCCAGTTATTGAATACTTTTCAACGACTGGCCTTTTGTATTTTTATTTGTTGTTCTATATAAGCTTTATACTCCGCAAAAACCTTTATATAAGAATTTTTGTCAAAATAAAAGTTTAAAGGTAGCTTCCACCAACTTTGGTAAGCACTCCAATCCCAAACAATCTTGTTTCCTTGGTGGTGTATTTTTACTTCAAAATTACCACAATCCCTATCTCCACAAATAGGGCAACAATAGAGTTGAACTCCTCTTGCCAACTCTTCTTGGTATTGGTTTTTCGCCCACGCCTCGTCGCAGTTATCAAACCAATACATATCATTGACCGAAAAAGGTTTGCCTAAAAACTTTTTTATAAAAAAATTTGCCCAGTCATAGGCTTGATTATGTGCTACAAATTCGGGAACACTTACGTGCCCTTCCAAAAACAGGTAATACTGCTCTTGCTTGTCTTGAAAGCAAATCATTTTATCTAGGTATCGTCCATTAATGACAAACCGAACCCTCAGGCGAATATCCTCTACAACATTTTTTTTTAGATACTTTACTTCTGAAATAAAACATTCTAATGTTTGGTCGGGTGCTTTCTTTTTGATGAGACGAAACTTTACATGCTCATTACACCATAACTTATTTTTGCCAGCTTGACCTGCCTCAGCATACGCTTTCGAGTAGGTCAGTTTTTGCACCGACCACTCTAGCTCAAATGTATCCATCTTTTTTACTATCCAAGACGTTTACTGAATCTTGATATCACCCCAACACAAGGAATCTCCGAATAAAATCAACTATCCCGCCTTTTCATACGCCTCTTTGAGCCAATCAATCAACTCATCGTCTACCTCATTTATATCAATGATTTTTACCCGATGGGTACACATAGTACCAAAAGGTCCAGAACCTTGCAGTCGTTCGCCGATAGGTTTATCTTTAATTTTGAGCCCCAGGTCTATCCGGGTTTTAGTAGCGGGCTTTATCAAAGCAAACTGCTTTTTGCGAATAATACTTACCCCTGCCTTTTTGGGAGTTTGGGTAATGTCGTTGCCCAAAGTCTCTATCACCTCAATCAACTGTTCATAAATAGGCAACAAAGCTTCTTTGCCCTTGTATTGTGCAGCAAGCAAATCGGTATCTTCCATAGAGCCTGCATCAGCTTTACGGGCTTTGAGCGCCACAAAGTTGGCAAAACCATGGGTAAAGCCGTGTTCCGACTTGAGGTAATCCATCATCGCTTTGTGCTTGTCTATGCCTGTTTGCTCAAGCACTCCTATCCAGTGTTCCAACGACTTCCCTGTTTTGTCTAATAATCCTTGTTCCATCATCGTTTTTGATTTGTTATTGACTAATAATACAAGTATAGCAAAGGCATTGGCCAATGTATTGTAAAAAATTAACCACTTGATGGATAAGGTTCAGCCAGGGACAATTAAGTATACCACACTTTATTGCTAAACAAATTAACTCACTCTTTTTTCAGGATTATCCGTTGCCTGGCATACGCCAAAGCAGTAAAGACCCCTACCCCCCCGGTAATGGTCGACTTTACTACTGCAGGTTGGGCAAAGGGGTTGCCATTTGCCTGACGTGCATCTTCTATGGTTTCCAAAAAATCGTAATAATCACGCTTAATGTGATATATAGCAACAAAAACAGTATCTTCACTTCTGAAGTCATAACCTGTACCTATAGTGATCTGGTTGCCTGTTTTGAACCGACCTTCAAATGAAAACTCGGTGGTAAGCTCTCCCCCTAAGCTATCTTTATTGATTATAATTCGGTAATAGTTGGGTTTGTCAGAGTCATTGTCCTGAAACTTGGTCAGTAAAAAAGCAGTGGTATCTTTATCTCTAAAGCGAGCCTCGATGGTATCTAGTTGAGGAGCTGGCAAAAAACTGGTGACACCCGTCACCAAACGCCCCTTGAGGACATCTTCTACCTTGAGCGCATAGTCGCCCCCTGCAGTAGAATCTACTATAGTACTACCTACATAGTTATAAAATTTACGGCTGTTGGCATCAAACCCTGACTCAAATTTCAACACCTCCTCTACCCCATTATGTACAATAGATACTTTTGCCTGAGGTAAAGGTGGCAACTCTACTGCCCCAAAATAATTGGTGCTTTCGGTCAGCAACAAACGATAAGGTTTGCCATGCTCCAGATAACACTCTACTACTATTTCGGGAGCATAAGGTGGTAGGTCAATGGTGATGTCTTTTTGTAAACTATCGCAGGCACTCAGCCCCATAAGAGTAAGCATGAGTACCCATAAAAAGGCAGAAAAACGGCAATTATCTTGAATGTTAAGCATACATACTTAAAATTTGAAATTGTAGGTAATAGACGGGATCACCGGAAACAAAGACACTTGTTTTGCCTGAAAACCCAAGGTTTGGTTGGTGTTAGCGTCTTTTATTTCTTCAAAAAAGATAAAATAAGGGTTTAGGCGGTTGTAAGCATTATAAATGCTAAAAGTCAAATCAGACTCGCCCCAACGCGGAAAAAACTTCCAGACCAACCCCAAATCTAACCTGTGGTAATTGGGCATGCGCAAATCGTTGCGTTGTTGAAAACGAGGCACCACTGTGGGGTTTCCGCCTACTACATCTTGCAGAAAAAACCGTCCAGGTGGCAACGAAATAGCATTGCCTGTATAATATACCCAAGCCACAGTAAACGTTAGCCGTTCGTTGAATTTATGGCTAATCACAACTGAGATATCGTGGCGACGGTCATACCGTGGAAAAAAAGGAGCGCCCCCATTGATGGGTAAATTACCATTGCTTGCGCCAAATTTGCGGTAAGTCCACGAGAGTGTATAACCAATCCAACCAGTTGTACGCCCTTCTTTTTTCTCTATATAAACCTCGTTGCCATAGCTCCAGCCACGCCCAAATACAAACTCATCCTCTAGGTTGGGATTGGCAAAGATCTGCGCCCCGTCTTTCAAGTCCAGTTGATTGTCCATGTCTTTGTAATACATTTCATTGCTTATGAGTAGCTTGCCGTCAAACAACAAAATACTGCCCCCCAGCGCCACTTGGTCAGAGCGTTGAGGATTGACCAGTTTGGTAGAAGGGTACCATATATCGGTTGGCAACGAAGCCCCGGAATTAGACACCAAGTGGACATATTGGTACATACGTGCTGCACTTGCCTTTAACGACACAGTAGGATTTAATTTATAACGTACCGAGAAACGTGGTTCAAACCCTCCATAAGTCTCCCCTTGGTTCTCGAAACCCGACAACCTTAAACCCATATTGATCCGCCAATGATCGTTGATGGTGTAATCATCGGTAATAAAAATTGCTGCTTCGTTTCCGTTCAAACGGGTTTCGCTACCAAAGTCAACAGAACCGTCAGAGCTGCCCGCCCGAAGCCTGCCCAAAGTAAAGTCGTGGTAGGTATAGTGCGCCCCAAACCTGATGACGTGTTGGTTGTTGGGCAAATAGTCAAAGTCTACCTTGGCGCTATAGTCCTGAATGTTTGCCCCCAGGCTAAAGTTGAAAATATCAAAGGTATTGGCTATTTCATACTCATAGGTGGTGTAAGACAAGGTAGTATTGGAAAATAGCCCCGAATTAAACACGTGATTCCAGCGCAAAGCTGCTGCAGTATTGCCCCACTTAAACGAAAAATCGAAGTTATCGTCTTTGAAACCAAACACATCGCGTCCTAAATAACCACTCAGAAACAGGCGATCTTTTTTGCCTAACTCATAATTTACCTTGGCATTCAGGTCATAAAAATAATAGTCAGGAATGGGGTTAAAGTCTTCATTGTCTTCATTCGCACGGTTGATGGCACGAGTAAACACATCGAAATAAGTGCGCCTTCCGGCAATTAGAAAAGAGGATTTGTCTTTTTGGATAGGTCCCTCCAGAGTGAGCCGAGACGAGATAAGCCCAATACCTCCCGCTGCCGAAAACTTTCGCTTGTTGCCGTCTCTCATTTTCACGTCCAATACCGATGATAACCTGCCGCCAAATTGTGCAGGAAAATCACCCTTGTACAAGTCTACTGCTTTGACCACGTCGGGGTTAAAAATGCTAAAAAAACCAAATAAATGAGCGGCATTATAAATTTGTGCCTCATCGAGCAACACCAGGTTTTGATCGGGTCCCCCACCCCGAACAAACAAACCTGATGATGCTTCGCCCCCAGAAGATACCCCCGGCTTGAGCTGTAAAGCTTTGATGATGTCGAGCTCGCCAAAAATAACTGGAATAGTTTTCAATTCCTGGGCAGTGAGTTTTTCTACCCCCATTTGGGTAGAGTTGAGTTTTTCGCGCAAGCCATTGGCCTTTACTACTATTTCGTCGAGTTGTTTTTGTTGGGGGGGCAAGTTGATGTTGAGTACCAGGCTTTGGCTCAGTTGGAGTGATCGTATTACTGAGGTATAGCCTACATAAGAAAACACAAGTTTTATACTATCAAGAGGTAAGTCTATGCTATAAAAACCATAAGCGTTGGTGATTACACCTTGGGTGGTACCAGCTATTTGTACTGTTGCCCCTATGAGGTCTTCGCCAGTGCTGGCGTCTTTTACATACCCACTTACTTTTACTGTGCTTTGTGCAACCACTGGGCAAATACCCCAACAGTATATAGCTACTAACATGAGTTTAGCAAGTATGCGTTTCAAATCTGAATTTTTCACTTGGTGCCATAGGTTTTAGTGTTACGCTTTGATAACAACAAAAGACTGGCAAAAGTTATGATAACGCCTTGACTTTCGCCTGTACAAACAGTTTGTTTTTTAAGTAAAATACTTAAATTGCTTACTGGCAACAGAAAAAATGAACCCAGGCATGAACGTGATTCAATATATAAAAACCTTACTGGCAAACGGGGAAATCCAACCAGCCATACAAAAAATGAATGAGGTAGCCCCCAGCACTTATCAAGAAAACGAGGCAATCGATATTGCTTTCAGGTTTAGCATGCTTATGCAGTCATCTTCCAGTATGGATACTGACAAGCTTCACCGGGAAAAATCACACTTAGTCAGCAGGATAAATGAAGTATTGGAAAGAATGAAGGATCAACTGCTTCAAAATGAAGAGATTATGGGACAGCAATATGCGTTTACCCCTCCTACAAATACTCCCACTACTGCTGACAATGCCAGTGACACCCCTTCTCAGGTGAGTAAGATTTTATTTATGAGTGCCAACCCAGCAGAAACTACGGTCTTGAGGTTAAGTAATGAAATGAGGGAAATTCAAAATACCCTGAAAAAGTCACGTAACCGGGATGACTTTCAGTTTATTATGGAACCCCAGGTAAATAATAGTATCATTAGACAAAGGATCAAAGAAGAAAGACCTGAGATTGTCCATTTTTCGGGGCATGGAGGCGCTGATGCCGGACTTGCCGAAGGCATTGTAGTCAATGGCAGCAATGGCAACCCTGTAGTACTTACAAGCAATGCACTGGGCAGGTTGTTTGAAATGGCTAAAGAGTATGTACAATGTGTAGTGCTTAACTCCTGTTATTCTAATGCACAAGCAGAGGCTATCAAGCAACATATACCTCATGTAATAGGCATGAGTGATGCCATAGAAGACACCAGTGCCCGAATGTTTTCGGTAGGTTTTTATGAGGCATTAGGGGTAGGAGAATCTTATACTGAGGCATTTAATAGTGGTACATTGGCTATAGAAATGGAAGGCTTGCCAGGGGCAGACATTCCGGTATTGTTGTAGAGGTACAGACAAAAAAAAGTCGCTCCAAACAAGTGGAACGACCAAAACCCAAAGCATTGTCCAAAAAACATTGGGTAGTATTATTTCTTTAGTCCGCGTAAGCTACTCAAAAACAAGCCAAGCCCACCTACCATCAACACCAAAATCGTCATTAGCTCAAATGCGGTCATGTGTGAGAGCCTAAACTGTACACTACTAATGACCCCTACAATCAGCATTACTACTGACCCGATAAGTAGTAGCCAACCCAGCATATTGCGGGAGTTATAAAAGATCATGCCTATACCAAACATGAACGGAATCATAATATAACCAGAAGTAAAAGTACCTACTCCTCTGATGTGGTATATGTGGTGAAAACTATACCCTACATGTATGGAATTGAGCAGCATGTAGCCACCTGCAACCAGCATAATAAGCCCTATAGCAAAACGAGTGATTTGATTATTACTTCCTGTGGGAGGTATGTTATTCATAAAGTTATTTAATGATAAAATTAGGTTTACAGGTATGAACGCAAACGTTAAAAATTAGTTTCAACGCAGTTTTGCACTAATATAATGGCTTAGTTCTGTTTAATACTGCTTTTTTTCTCCTAAATTCGCCCCCTGAATTGGTGAACCACCTCATAAAGAAATATTCTTTTGCAGAGGTTGTTGTAAAACCTCTGGTAAATAACCAAAAACTGTATTAGTTAAACATTAAATTATACAATGAGAAAGTATTATATTTTGCCTGCCCTCACGCTATTTGGGTTGCTTTTTATGACAAGTTGTGGAAAGAAGGGCAACGATGAAAACAATGATTCTAGCCAGCAGTCTTCTAAAGAAGATTTTACTGGTTTTGAGCAAACCCCCACTGGAATTTATTATAAGGTAATAAACCATAACCCCGATACAGCCAAAGCTTTTAAGTTTGATCGTGCCATCGACTTTCATTTGGTTGTAAAAAACTACAAAGATTCGGTTTTACAAAATAGCTACGAAAAAGAGCCTATTAAAAACTTCATTTATCAGCCACCCCGCTTTAAAGGAGACATCGCTGAAATCATGCAGTATATTTCTGAAGGCGACAGTGTAGTAATTGGTGTGTCAAGCGACTCTACTGCCAAATACCAGGGGCGCCCTATGCCACCTACGTTTCCTAAAGGCACCTATGTGAGGTATTTTATGAAAGTACTCAAAGTAAAACCTGCCGCAGAAGCAATGGCCGAAATTGAAAAAGCCAAAACAGAAGCTCAGCAGAAAGTACGTCGCGATGATTCTATTGCTATTCATAGCTACCTCAAAGAAAAAGGGTTGGCTGACAAAGCAAAATCTACCCCAAGCGGTTTGTACTATGTGGTTACCGAAGAGGGAACAGGTGAACGACCAGAAAAACATGATACAGTGTACACCAATTATGTAGGTAAACTTACCAATGGTAACTTGTTTGATACCAATGTAGAAGAAGCTGCCAAAAAGGGCGGAACATACCAAGGACCTAACCCCAAAAAGTACCAGCCTTTTAAGTTTATATTGGGCAGACAACAAGTAATTCGTGGTTGGGATGAAGGACTTGCTTTGTTGAAGAAAGGAAGCAAAGCCATTTTATTAGTGCCTTCTACACTAGGTTACGGGCCTCGTGCTATGGGTAAAGACATCCCTGCCAACTCTACACTGGTGTTTGATGTAGAATTGACTGACTTTAAAAAAGGTAAAGCACCTAAAGCCATGCCTAAGGGACATTCAAAAGGTGACGGACATAATCATTAAGAGACAGCTACTCAATAACTGTCTTTTTTAAACAACCAAAGTCGCATGATCATTGGTCATGCGGCTTTGGTTGTTTATGCCATTTTGCAGATATACAGCACTAACCCACCGCAGGGTCTTGCCTTACATGATAGAGGGTTTCAACCACTACTGTGTCTTCTACTATGCTGTACACAATTTTGTAAAAACCTACCGTAATAAACTTGTAAGGATCAGTTTCTGCTTTTAACAATTGCTCAGGCACCCCTTGTGGATAATTGGTATTGAGCGCTTCGGTAGCTGCCAAAACACCATTGATTGTGTCTTTGGCTCTTTCCATTGATTTGCCCGCCAAACGGGTGTAAATGTTGTACAAGTCTTTTTTGGCAGACTCTGCCCAGAATACTTTCTTTGCTGTTACCATGATGCCACCTCCGTTGTTATTTGCTGCTGACTAAACAACCTGTTTTCTTTTTGCGCCAAATTAGCGGCGTTGATACGCTTATAAAAATCAGTGGCAGACATAGGTTTTAAGTTTTTATCATCTTCGTCTTCCATTTCGACTGCTGTCACAAACGTCATCTGTTTGAGTGTTTTTATTAAGTTTTCAGCATTTTCGTAGCTGTCCACTTCCACTTTAATGTTTACCATATTTGTATAAGATTAGTAGTTATCTTCGAAAGAAGTTTACGGGAGTTAAAATAGATGAAAAAAGCAGATTATAAAAATATTTTTGCTGCAAGGACATGAAATATCTGCTGCTTATTCACAAAGACAGTATCAAAAAAGGTGGTTCTACTCTTGCCTTGCCTTGTCTACCCACTCACAGGTATTTAACATATGAATAATGTCTTTTTTGATAAACTCTATTACTGGCTTTAATGAATCGTTTTTGGTGGCAGTTCTAAAATACAAAGCTCCTCGCAAGAAATGTTTGGTAGAATCTGAAATATAGAATTGAAATTGACTGGGCACTTCGCCCGAAAGCTCAAATAAAGCAGCTGTTTTACCCTTGGGGGTTTTAATAGTATAAGGGTCAATAGAGTAGGCACGCTCCTGGTGTTTGTTGAGCAACATATGGGAGTCTTCTATAAACTCGTCAAAGGTTTTGTTATTGGGTACTTTTTTATACGTAAGCTGTATTTCAGCCTTTAACTGAGGATAAATCACATGAAACCAATAAGGCTCGGCTATTCTGGACGAATCGGGGCGTACTTTGGCATAAGACGACAGCTCGAAGGTATAAGGTGCTTTTTCCTTAAGCTTTACATACTTGTTCTTGGGTAGGTCTATCCGGTTATAGCCTTTGGGTTTGGGGCTGTATTCGCTGGTTTCGCTCCCACAGGCAGCAAGTACCCCCAGCATTGAGGTAAATACAAAAAAAGCAAGTAAAGTACCCTTATTCCAGTTAGTTGTCTGTGTCATCGTTATCTTCGTGTATTTCTACTTTTACAATCTTAATCTTACGCACTCCCATTGCCACTACTGTAAACTCAAACTTATCGTACACAATATTTTCGTTGAGTTTGGGTAAACGGGCAAAGCGCTCCAGTAATAATCCTCCCAACGATTCGCTTTCTCCTTTCACTTCGTCAAAAAAGTTGTTGTTAATCCCCAAAATTTTGCAAAAATCATGAAGCGAGATTTTACTTTCAAACAAATACGAATTTTCATCTATTTTGGTATATAGTTTCTCTCTATCTCCATCAAACTCATCGTTTACCTCCCCTACAATTTCTTCTATTACATCCTCCATAGTTACCAGCCCGGCGGTGCCTCCATACTCGTCTACCACTATAGCCAAGTGTACTCTTTTCTCCTGAAAGTCGCGTAAAAGTTTGTCTATTTTTTTGTTGGGAGGAATAAAATAAGTTTTTCTAAGTAGTTTTGACCATTTGAACGACTCGTTGGCATTAAGGAAAGGCAACAAATCTTTGACATATAGTACACCTTTGATGTTATCAATTGTATCGCTATAAATAGGAATACGAGAATAGCCACACTCTTGTATTTTTTCAAGCAACTCGCTAAAATCAGTATTAATGTCAAAGGCAGTCACCGCCAAACGCGAAGTCATTACTTGTTTGGCAGTGATAGTTCCAAAGTTTACAATACCCTTTAAAATTTCGCGTTGCTTGTGGGTAGTATCTGTCCGGTCTATCACCCCTTCCAGCCCTTTAATATCTACCGGATACCCTCGTTTTTTAATGCGTTTTTCTACTACGTTGCTCATTTGCATCAATACATACGACAAAGGATTAAAAACTTTCATTGCAATGTTGATGAGCTTAACAGTACGCTTTACAAAAAACAAACTTTTTTGGTTGGCATACACCTTGGGCAACAATTCTCCAAAAAACAAAATAGCTACTGTTACAATGACAGTAAGGGTCAAAATTACTACTCCTTGAGGGTTGCGGGTACCTACGAGTTCCCAGGTAAGATAAGTCGCAATGGATATAATGGCTACATTGATGAGGTTATTAAAAATAAGAATCGTAGCAAGAAGGCGTTGTGGTTTTTTCAACAACTGTACAATCAACTGTTCTGAACTGTTTTCACTGTCCTGACAACGGTCTAAGTCTTCAGAAGACAAAGAAAATAAGCCAATCTCAGACCCTGAAATCAATCCGGAAAGTAATAACAAAACAGCTAAAATAATAAAGTTGGCTGTATAAAAAATTAGGTTAGAACTAACCAGGTTCAGTAATATATTTATAAAAAATAAACTTTCAGTTTCAGAGTCCAAGTTACCAGCAGATTAAATTAAAAGGGAAGGTCGTCCGGTTCATCGGCATTAAAAGTCGTATCAGTGGATTCTCGCTTCGTGTTTTGGGGTTGCGCTGCAGGCTGTTGTTGCCCTCCACCTTGGTTTTGGTAAGAGCCACCCTCACCACCACTATCACTTCGAGAGCCCAACATTGTAAGGTTTTGCCCTTGTACATCTAACGAAAAACGGGTTTGACCAGTATTGTCAGTATAGGTTCGGGTAGAGAGCCTACCTTCTACATATACTTGATTGCCTTTTCTCAAATACTTCTCTACCACTTCGGCGTTATTTCCCCAAAAAGACACCCTAAACCAATCTGTTTTTGGTTCTTCCCCAGGCTTGGTATAAGCATTCACAGCAATAGAAAAGTTAGCCACTTTTCTTCCTTCAAAGTCACGAACGGCAGGGTCATCGCCCAAGTGTCCTATTAAGATAATTTTATTGTAACTAGCCATTAATTAATGTTTGGTTTTGTGGCGCAAAATTAAAATACTTTTATAAAAATACTCAAAAAAAATCTTTATTCAAATAGTTGTCAATTAAAACAGGTTTGGGCAGTGCCGCCACCTCATTTACTTCATAAAAACGCAACTTATCAAACATTGGCAAATCTTTTTGTGCTGGCTTTACTTCTATGTGATGAAATTTAGCCTGTATGCGCTGGTGGGTCAAAATATGTTTATAAATCACTGACTCCTTGCCTATTACCATTTTTTTTAGTTGAGCTTGTGGCAAATTTATCACATCCAGCAAATCAATGGCACTTAACAACTTGGGCTGTTCTTCCAGCCAAAAATCATATAGCCCACCCCAAATGTCTTGGCTTCCCCTTTGTTTCATTGCTACAAATGTTTGCCCATTGTTTTTGTAAAAAAACAGGAGGTAATGAAAGTAACGGTGCTTCACCTTTATTTTTTTTATTTTTACAGGCAGCTCCTTTTGTTTGCCCTGGGCATACGCTACGCAATGAGTTTGCAAAGGACAATACATACAGTCAGGCTTTTGGGGAGTACACTGTAATGCCCCAAACTCCATAATTCCCTGGTTGTAAGCATCAGTGTGCTCGTCGGGTAACAAACTTTTAGCAAGGGCTCCAAACTCTTTTGCACCTTTATGGCTGGCTATGTCGGTGTCTATACCAAACACCCTGGCCAATACTCTAAAAACATTGCCATCTACTACAGCTACCTTTTCGTTATAAGCAAATGAGGCAATGGCTGAGGCTGTATAGTCACCCACACCTTTCATTTTTAAGAGTTCCTGATAACTCTCAGGAAACACCCCACCCCTTTCGTGGTGTACAAACTTAGCCGCAGTGTGTAAATTGCGAGCCCGCGAGTAGTAGCCTAAGCCTTGCCAAAGTCTCAGTACATTTTGCTCATCGGCACTTGCCAGATCTTGTACCAGCGGATAAGTCTCTACAAACTTTTGATAATAGGGTAAGCCTTGTTTTACCCTGGTTTGCTGAAGAATAATTTCTGACAACCATATTTTGTAAGGGTCTTTTGTATGACGCCACGGCAAATCGCGCTTATTTTTGGCATACCAATTGAGAATACTATTGGCAAAAAGGTGTTTGTCCATCTAATTCAGTAAGTTATAAGTGATAACAACCTTGTTTTTTTCAAAAAAACAAGGCAAATATCTAAAACACTTTTAACTTTATAAGGTTTAAGAAAAAGGCTTCACTCTATTTTCATCCTGAGTTTGCACACCCTATTAGATAAAACCAGGACAATTAATTGCTTTGGCAAACCTCCCAAGGTACCAGAGTAATTATGTCAATGTGTGTGTTTTTAGGTGAAAAAATTGTCAGAAACCTCCCATTTCGCCTGGCTGTTTTGATGACCCAGACAGAGTAATGCATGATCATAAAGTTGTTTTTCAAACAGTTTGATTCACTCTAAAATATCAAAATTTTACAATATGGAGTCAAAACTTTCAGCCTAAAAATTAATGCTTTACTTACAGCGACATATTTTGGAATATTGCCATAAATAAACATACCAGCTAAAAATGACAACAAAACAGTGTCATTTGAAACTTTTTAGTAAAAATTCACTAAAATGAGCTAACTACCAAGGAATCAATTATTTTTGGCTAAATTCTTTTTTATTAGGAAATCAAAAATTAGATTTGCAAGTAATGTAAACCTATGGTTTCTAGTTTATTATATAATTCATTGTACCATTTAAACATTAGTTCAAGTGACAAAAGCGGAGGTAATTTCAGAAATAGCCGAAAAGACGGGTGTTGAAAAAGACAAAGTACAAATCACCGTTGAGGCTTTCTTCAAAGTAATACAAAACTCCATGGAAAATGGAGAAAACATTTATGTAAGAGGCTTTGGTAGCTTTATTAATAAGAAACGCGCAACCAAAATTGCTCGAAATATTTCTAAAAATAAAGCCATGACAATTCCTGAGCACTATGTACCCAGCTTTAAACCTTCAAAAGTGTTTATAGAGCGCATAAAAAACAGCGCAAAATTAAAAGCAAAAATTAGCGATAACAGTAAGAAATAATTAAAAACATGCTTCGATCACAAGTAGTGATTATTACCCTGGCCTCGGTCTTAATCTTTGGAATGTACTTACTACCTAAGGCCATTGTGAAAGGAAAAAAACAAGTTACACAACCTTCGAAAAGTAAGCAAGCGGACACTCCCAAAAATATGGGAGAAGAAACACATAACCAACCTTCACTTTCAAAACAACAACTTACCCAGCTTGCTAATTGGAAAAATGCAATTAGCAGTAGTACAAATAAAGAAAAAAAGATTATCTTTGCCGATTCAATAGCAAATTTGTTCAAAAGTGCGAACCAATTTGACAGTGTAGCGTTTTATAAAGCGAAGATTTCTGAATGGAAACCCAGTATAAATAGCTGGATGCAAGCCGGAAATGCTTATTTGTTTGCGGCGCGTTTTGCATTAAACCAGGCAAAAGTAGAAAAGTCAGTACAAAATGCCCGTGGGTATTTTGACCAGGTGCTTAAACAAAAAGAAGATTTTCTTGATGCCAAAGCACAAATGGCCCAGACTTACCTGATGGTGCCCAACAAACAAAATCCTATGCAAGGCGTACAAATGCTATTGCAGGTGATAAAAAAAGACCCCAATAACCAATTGGCTCTTTTTATTCTGGGCGAACGCTCCATGCAAGTTCGTAAATACGACAAAGCTATTGAGAGATTTGAGAAACTGTTGTCAATCAATCCTAAAAATGAGAATGCTCAATACTATTTGGGAATGGCTTATGTTGAAACAGGCAAAAAACTCAAAGCACTTGAAATTTTCAAAAACATAGAGAAAGTAAGTACTGATTCAGCAAAAGTAGCTGGTGCACGTAGTTACCTTCAACAACTAAAATAATTTTTTTCATTTTTAAACGACATATAAATATGCCTTGTGGTAAAAAAAGAAAGCGTCATAAAATCGCGACTCACAAACGTAAAAAACGTCTAAGAAAAAACAGACACAAAAAGAAATAAACACGATAGATTTATTTATATTTGATTAGTCCATAAAGCTGCGCAGTTTTATGGACATGTTTTTTCATAAACTAAAATGTAAAATACCTTGAGTAACGAATTAATTATCAATTCTACTCAAAAAGGCGAACGAATAGTCCTTCTCAAGAACAAAAGGGTTGTTGAATACCATATTGAGGAAAAAGATAATAACTTTACGGTAGGTGACATTTATCTTGGAACAGTAAAAAAGGTAGTACAGGGTTTAAATGCAGCATTCATTGATGTTGGATATGATAAAGATGCATTTTTGCATTATCTTGACCTTGGCCCCAAATTCAGTTCCCTCAACACCTTTACCAAAGACGTACTTGCAAAAAAAAATGTACCGTACAAACTTCAAGATTTTAAGCTAAAGCCTGAAATTAATAAGCTTGGGAAAATTTCCAGCATTTTTAGTCGTAACAATCAGGTTTTAGTACAGGTAATCAAAGAACCTATATCCACCAAAGGTCCTCGGTTATCTTGTGAATTATCACTTGCAGGTAGATATTTGGTATTAGTACCTTTTTCAAGTTCGGTAAATATTTCCAAAAAAATCACGAACAAAGAAGAGCGTCAACGTTTACAACGCTTAATGTCATCGATTAAACCTGCCAATTTTGGAATTATTGTCCGAACCAACGCCGAAGGGAAGGAAGTTGCAGAACTCGATAGAGATCTCAAAAGCTTAGTAGAAATCTGGGTAAATGGAATGAAGTCACTCAGAGACGCCAAACCAAGAGATAAAATAATTGGCGAAATGGATAGGGCTTCTTCTATTCTACGCGATATGTTAAACGAAAGCTTCGATAGCATAGTAGTAGATGAGAAAACTATCCATGGTGACATCAAATCTTATATCCGTAAAATTGCCCCTGACAAGGAGAAAATTGTAAAACTCCATGCGGGCAAAACTAAGATTTTTGAACATTATCAAATAGAGAAGCAACTAAAGTTACTTTTTGGGAAATCAGTTAGCTTACCAAAAGGGGGTTATCTGATTATTGAACACACTGAGGCTTTACATGTAATTGATGTCAACAGTGGCAACAAGTCTAATGTAGAGCAGGATCAGGAGAACACCGCACTAAACGTAAACATGGAAGCAGCCAAAGAGATTGCCCGGCAATTGAGGCTACGCGACATGGGAGGAATCATTATCATTGATTTCATAGACATGAAAAAAGTGGAAAATAAACGCAAAGTCTATGAATTTGTCAAAGAACAGTTAAAACAGGATCGTTCCAAATCTACTGTTCTTCCTCTCACCAAGTTTGGTTTAATGCAAATTACCCGACAAAGGGTACGTCCTGAGATGAATATTACTACTCGCGAGACTTGTGCGTCTTGTGGAGGTACAGGAAAAGTAGAAGCTACTATTTTAGTTTCTGACCTAATCGAGAGTAACCTTGAATATGTTTTGAACAAACAAAATGAAAAAAAGGTTACCATAGCATTGCATCCTTATTTATATGCCTATTTTACCAAAGGCGGACTGATGTCTAAAAGGGTAAGATGGTTATTTAAGTACGGAAGATGGGTAAAATTACTTAAAGATTCAGCGCTTCCACTGGCAAGCTTTAAGTTTTACAATCGTCATAGCGAGGAGTTAGAGCTTCAACAATAATCAAAAATAATATTCCAAATCTTAGTTTTTAGATAAGAGTTTTCCTCTTATGAAGAGACTAAGGTTTGGAATTTTGTGTTTTCAGCAACACACTTGCTACCACTCTCCATTTTTGTTTTGACACTTTGCTATAAAAATCAACTTACTTTAACACGGTGTTCAAGCAAGGCTGTTTCTATTACCTACCCTATCTGATATACTTTTGGACAATTATATTTTTTAATTGAAAGTTAAGCACTATTAATTCTTTTTAAATATGTACTCCCCTTTTTATAAAATATTTGCCCAACAATACTTTAGGATTGGTTGGTTGATTGTATGTGCAACTTTAGGTATGCTAGGTGGTTGTACCTCAGGCAAAACAGATGGTTGTGCGGATGACCTTGATTTGTCAAACATTCAGGTAAAAATTGAAATAGAAGACCTGAACCCTCAACTGATGACGCTCGACACTGAGGCAAAAGCAAAAGAGTTTATAAAAAAGAACCCTGGCTTTGCCCAAAAGTTTGCCAACTTGCAACGGGTTGGAGAGCAAAATGTAGTAAAAGCTTTGGTAGCTTTTGCCAAGGAGCCTTATATGGATTCGTTGTACACTCAAGTAAAATCGGTTTTTGGAAACTACGGCAAGCTAAAGCAAGAGTTAGTGGCTGCGTTCAAACACATCAAATATTATTATCCCAGTTTTAAAATACCTCAAGTAAAGATGGCTATGACAGGCATCGGAAGTTTTTTTGGCCGAGATATTTATATGGATGATGAAGTGATTTTTATCAGTCCTGATTATTTCTCAGGCTTAAATGCCAAATTTAAACCTAAGGAGCCTTATTATATTCAGCGCAGGTATGCGCCAGCGTACATTGTACCAGTCATTGTTCAGGCTATTTCGCGTACTTATAACAAAATAGATGTGAATGATCATACATTGGTGGCCGATATGGTGACTCGAGGCAAAGAACTACAATTTGTAAAAACCATGATGCCTTGTACACATGATTCGCTCATTACTGGTTTTACGGCTCGCCAGTTGGCTAACGTAAACGACAAAGATAACCGTAAGATAATTTGGGGACACTTTGTAGAAAAACAGGTTTTATTTGCAAAGTCGGTAAGAAAAAAACGGGCATATATGGGCGAGCGTCCTTATACTGCCGAGGTAGGAGTAGGCAAAGAGTGTCCGGGTAAAATAGGCTGGTGGGTTGGCTGGCAAATTGTACAAAAATACACGCGAAAGTTCCCTAAAAAAACATTTCAAGAGGTAATGGCATTCGATCAAAATATCCATTTATTCAATGCCTCAGCTTATAAAGGAGAATAGGCTCCTGGCTTTGATCTTTATTTCAGGCAAAAGGTTCAGTCACTCAGTGGTTGAACCTTTTGCTTTTTTCATGTGGTTTGTTTTGAGTTACATGTAACTTTGCAGCGTAGATCAATAGAAAACTTTACTATGAACAACAGAGCGGAACAACTCAAGGCTTTTGACCGATTGCTCACCATTATGGACGAACTAAGGGAGCAATGCCCCTGGGATAAAAAACAAACGATGGAGAGTTTGCGGTACCTGACTATAGAAGAAACGTATGAATTGTCGGACGCCATTCTTGAGAAGGACTTGACCGAGGTAAAAAAAGAATTGGGTGACTTGATGTTGCACTTGGTGTTTTACTCAAAAATAGGTGCTGAAACCAATGATTTTGACATAGCCGATGTGCTCAATGGGGTGTGTGAAAAACTTATCAAACGACACCCACACATTTATGGTGATGTAAAAATAAACTCGGAAGAAGACGTTAAGCGTAATTGGGAACAGCTTAAACTTAAGGAAGGAAACCGATCGGTATTGGCTGGCGTTCCTAAGTCGTTGCCTGCAATGGTAAAAGCTTTTCGGATTCAGGAAAAAGTAAGAGGGGTAGGTTTTGATTGGGATGACAAACGGCAAGTATGGGCAAAAGTAGAAGAAGAGCTACAGGAATTTCAGGAGGAGTTTAATGTGGCAGAAAACGAAAAAATTGACAATGAAAAGGCAGCACAAGAGTTTGGTGACGTTCTTTTTGCCCTGATCAACTATGCCCGTTTTATCAATATAGAGCCTGAAGCTGCTTTGGAGCGTACCAATAAAAAATTTATCAAGCGTTTTACCTACCTCGAAGCTCAAGCTCAAAAACAAGGAAAACAATTGGCTGATATGACGTTGGCTGAAATGGATGTATTTTGGGAAGAAGCCAAAAAGCTAGAGTAAATCAGTGTTTAGTAAAACTACAAAAATAACCTAACCGCAGAACGAAGTTCAAGCTCTGCGCAGCTAATCCATAGAACTTCGTCTTTGAGCACTGTGCTTCTTCAAAAACTTGTCCTGCAAGGAACTTCCGTAGCTCTGGCTACGCAAAGATTAGCTGAAGCAGAGCTCGGCACAGTACAACTGTAGCCTCGGTTTTTTTCATTGCTCAGTACACAAATACTGTTTTCTTTTGGATCACTTTATTTTTTCCGTTTTACTTAGGAGGTGAATTTGCCTGTTTTGACGCCCATTACCAGTACATCGTCTATTTGTTTGTAGGTTTTACCATTGCTGTGCATCCACTCATCAAGAGTAGCTTCAAGTATTTGCTTTTGTTCTTTCACAGGTTTGTGAGCAATGGTACCTAACAATTGCCTAAACCTTTTTTTCATGAACTTTCTTCCTTGCTCGCCGCCAAACTGATCTTGATAACCATCTGAGTATACATAAAAAGTAGTAGGAGTAGAAATATCGAATGTATGCAAGGTAAACTGCCTCTGGTCGCTTTCGTTTTTTCTATAGCCATTAATGCTGTAATTATCTCCCTTCACTTCTCGCAGTTCATTGTTTTGCACTAAAATGAGGGGATTTTGAGCACCTGCGTAATGCAGCGCTGACTTTTCTTTGTCTATTTGACATACCACAATGTCCATTCCATCACGAATAGAAGCCCCTTCGCTGTTCAAAATCCTACGTAATGCCTGGTCAAGCACATTTAATATTTGGTCGGGTTGGTATATCTTTTTTTGTACTACAGTATTGGTAATTGCTTGAAAACCCAACATGGTCATAAAAGCCCCTGGCACCCCATGCCCGGTGCAATCAGCTACTATGACAAACTGCTTTTGCTGTATTTCTTTGAACCAATAAAAATCGCCTGAAACAATGCTATGAGGTCTAAATATCACAAAATGTTCCGGCAAATATTTTTCCATGCGGTTTTCAGAAGGCAACATCGCTTTCTGAATACGCTGGGCATAAGTAATACTGCTTACAATGTCATCGCGCTGCCGCTCTAAAGAAGAGTTGATTGTCTTGATTTCTTCGTTGGCTTCCTGAAGTGCATAGGTACGCTCTTGCACTTTTACCTCTAACTCTTCGGTGGCACGTTTCTGAACATCAAGGGCTTTACGGGTAGCAGCTTCTTTTTCGAGCCTTAAAATGCGATAACGATCTGCCAAAGCCAGCGACAACAATACAATTTCGATGGCGGAGCCTATTTCTACCAAATGATTGGTAATATTGTTTACAGGCAACACACCTGCATTTCTTAAAGTAATAGAAATAGCACCTACCAGAAAAATGCTCCAGGCAACGACATAATAACGGGCAGAGCTATGCCCTTTGCGCCAAGCTACAATGCCTGCCACCAATAAAAAGGGAGAGTGTAATGATAATAAGGTATTGGTAGCAGGAGAATATATTTCAAATCCGGTGAGCAACATTGCCACTGGTGCCAACCCCATATCAATCAAAAACAAGCGGTAAACCAGGCAACTGTATTTTTTAATGTCTAAGAAATGGATCGTAAAAAGCGAAGTAGTGATGACGATCAAGCCCATAGTGAGCCGGGCTGCGTATAGATTGAGGATAGGATAATTGGGGTGCACATAACGAAATAAGTAGCCAGTAGACCCTGAAAAGATAATAAGCATACATACTATGTATAGCACATAGTAAATGTAGGTTTTGTCGCGTAATGTAATAAAGATAAAAAAGTTATAGAGCATCATTACGATGAGAATACCAAAGTAGATTCCATAGTAGAGGTTTTCTGCCTGAAAACGAATATCTAGTGATTCTTTTCGCACAAGTTCTAACGGAAATGTGAGTGGAGCAAAACTTTGGAGCCTGAAATAAACAGTAACTACTTTACCTTTGGGCAGGTCTAATGGAAATACATAACCGATATGCTCCTGATTGCCCTGTGATGACAAAGGGTATACGCACCCTGTTTGACGATGTACCCAGTCTCCTTTGTCGTTTTTGACCCAAAAACCCAAGGAGTTGTGATAAGTAATGGCGCTTAAAATTCGCCAGTCGTTATACTCTGTATCGTTGCGTAATTGTAAGCGTACCCAATAAGCCGAAGAAGTATAACCAAAGTTGAGCGAAGCTTTTTTACTTGGTGTAAAGCGTTTGCTCTTCACTTGTTCAAAAGTTAACTTTCCGCGCTTATCTTCAAGGTAAACGGCTTGTTTAGATGGTAAATAAGTTTGGTTTTGTTGCAACACAAAAGGAGCCTGTGCTTGTATTTGGGTGGTGCTTCCCCACAACAATATCACATAGCAAAAAGGTAGTATAGAATGGTGAGGAATAAGGTATTTTTGTAATAATTTAAGCCTGAGTAAAAACACGAATAGCATAAAGTAAAGTTTGATTTATATAAGAACTTGTTTAAAATTCATCGAAAATCACGCTAAACGCGAAAGTTTAAACAAACTCTAAGCCTTGTGACTGTGATTAGTAACGAACGAAAGACAATAATTATACCCGTGTTTTCCACGTTTTGTGGCTTTTTATATCTCCCTGCTTTATACCTTTACTCCTACTACCAAAATATCGTCTATTTGCTTGTAAGGAGCTTTACCGTCGGTTCCTCCTTTCATCCACTGAGTAAGTGCTTTTTCAACAGATTGCTTTTGTTGCTCCATTGTTTGTTCTGAAATACTCAGCAACAATTCCCTGAGCTTTGCCCGCATAAATTTTTTACCTTTAGGCCCTCCAAACTGGTCTTGAAAACCATCTGAATACATGTAGAATGTAGTAGGCAACGATATGTCAAAGGTGTGGGTAGTATAAGGCATTACCTCATGGTTTCTTTTACGATAACTATTGATGCTAAATATATCGCCTGGTATTAACTGAATCTCTTTATTTTGTATCAATACAAGTGGCGACTTGGCACCAGCAAAATGTAAACGTTTACGCTGTTCATCAATGACACATACTGCGATGTCCATACCATCGTGCACCGATGTATTCTGGCTTTTGAGCAAGTTGGGCAATACCTCTCCCAATGCACTCAATATTTGATGAGGTTCATGAATTTGCTCATGCACAATGATATTGGTAAGTGCTTGTGAACCTAACATAGTCATTAGTGCTCCGGGTACCCCATGTCCAGTGCAATCGGCTACAATGATAAACTTTTTATGTTGCCAAGCCTCAAACCAGTAAAAGTCGCCGGAAACTATGTCACGGGGTTTATAAAAGACAAAGTGTTGGGGCAACAACTGACACATGCGCTCTTCCAGGGGCAAAATGGCTTTTTGTATACGTTGCGCATAATTGATGCTTGCTTGTATTTGTTGGTGTTGCTCTTCTATTTCTTCTTTTTGTAATTGTACAGTATATAGGGTAGCATCTAGTTCTTCGTTGATTTGTCGCAACTCTACATTGCTTTCGCTCAACTCGTGGGTTCTTTCCATTACTTTTACTTCCAACTCTTCGGTAGCACGTTTTTGTACTTCCAGCGCTTGCTGGGTAGCGGCTTCTTTTTCTTTGCGTAAAATACGGTAACGGTCGGCAAGCGCCAATGAAAGTAACACAATCTCTATAGCTGAACCTACCTCTACGGCATGGGTGGTGACTAAGTTAATTGGCAATACTCCTGCATTACGCAAGGTAATAGAAGTAGCCGCTACTAAAAAAATCCCCCAGGCAAATACATAATAACGTGCCGACTCATTGCCTTGCCTCCAGGCCACCATACCTGCTATCAACAACAAAGGCGAATGCAAAGACAATAGATCGTTGGTAGCAGCTGAGTAAAGCTCAGTACCAGTAAGTAACATTGCCAAGAGCGCCAACCCCATGTCTATTTTAAAAACTTTATAAAGCAGTGTACTGTACTTTGGTACTTCTAAAAAGTAAATAGTAAACAAAGAAGTTGTAATTACAATAAGCCCCATAGTGAGCCGGGCTGAGTAGAGGTTGATGATGGGGATATTGGGGTGAACATAACGGAATAAGTAGCCTGTAGAACTAGAGAAAATAATGAGCATACAAAGTATATATAACACATAGTATATGTATGTTTTGTCGCGCAGGGTTACAAAAACAAACAAGTTGTAGAGTAACATTACCAGTAATATTCCAAAATAAATCCCGTAGTAGAGGTTTTCCTTTTGTAATCGCTGACTCAATGTATCTTTACGCAAAAGCTCCAGGGGGAAAGTTAAAGGATCGTAGCCTTTGAGACGAAAGTACACGATACAAGTTTGCCCACCCGACAAGCCTAAGGGAAACACAAAACCATTGTGCTCATAATTGCCCCTAGAGGCAAAAGGATAAAGCCAACCAGTTTGCACATGGCGCCAGGTATCACCTGTTTTTTTTATCCAAAAATCTAAATAGTTGTGGTAGGCAATGGAGCTGAACAGACGCCAGTCGTTGTAGTTTGTTTCGTTGCGAAACTGCAGACGAACCCAATAAGTAGAGGAGGTATAACCAAAGTTGAGAGAATGGGCGTGATTGGGGGTAAAATGTTTTTTTTGTACCTTGGTTAAGCTCAAAGCACCTGTTTTATCTTCATAATAAAATGCAGTGCTCGCAGGCAAGTAGGTTGTAGCACCTGATTTTATTGTAAAAACAGGTTGTGCTTGTACATTTAATAATACACATACAAACAAAGCTGTAATGATATACATTATGCTTACCTTCATATAAGTTGATATGGCATTTTGGGTAAAAATTTTGAAAAAAATACTGGGCAAGAATGTTACAAACAGGTGAGGGCTTTACAGATATTTGTGCAATAATCTTTCCTTTTAGAAGATTAAAACTTTAAAAAGATCTTGATAATAATACCATTCTAATATTTACGAATACGATATTATCTCTGACGAGACCAAAGATAAACAGATTTATTTTCTTTATGTATGCTTGAGGAAGCTAAAATAGCAGTGGAGTGTATACAAATAGATAAGTTAGTTTGCTACTACTTTTACTCCTATCACCAAAATATCGTCTACTTGCTCATAGGGCAACATTCCATCCAATGCTTCTGTTGCCATCCATTCACTTAGGGTAGCCCGTAATATTTGACGTTGCTTTACCATTGGTTGACTGGCTATGCTGCCCAATAATTCGCGAAAGCGTTTTTTCATAAACTTTTTACCTTCTCTTCCTCCAAACTGATCTTGAAAACCATCTGAATACAGATAAAAAGTGGTAGGCGTAGAAATATCAAAGGTGTGGGCAACAAAATTGACCAGTGCATTTTCCCTTCGGTACCCATTAATACTATGAATACCTCCCTTGATCTCCTGGGCTTTGCCTTGCTCAATAACGATTAAAGGGCTGTTGGCACCCGCACAATGCATTTTTTTTGCCTGCCTGTCAATCACACTCACCACTACATCCATTCCGTCGTGCATCGCTGAGCCCTTATTGTTCAGCAGTGTATGAAAGGTTTGATTTAAAGTCTGTAATATTTGCTCAGGTGCATAAATCTTATTTTGGATAATGATGTTGTTCAATGCCTGGATGCCCAACATGGTCATAAAAGCTCCTGGCACCCCGTGCCCGGTACAATCAGCCATTATAATAAACTGTTTGTTGTTGACCTCTTCGAACCAATAAAAATCACCCGAAACTATATCGCGGGGTTTAAAAAATACAAACGATTCAGGCAAGTATTCTTTTATTCTCTTTTCGAGCGGTAATACAGCTTTTTGAATTCTTTGGGCATACACAATGCTGTCTAATATGTCATCGTTTTGTTTTTCTATAGTTTCCAGCATTTCCTGCAAGGTAACATTTACCCCGTCTACCTCATCCTTGGCAGCAAGCAGTGCGGTATTTACAGTATGTAATTCACTATTGGCTTGATTTAATTTTTGGTTGTTGCGCTGTTTTTGTCTGTAAAAAAACAATACACTTAAAAGTAAAATTGACACCAATCCTAACCCCAGGTAAGAGATTTGTTGGTTGGCATGTTGGGCAGCTATGTGTGCAGCATATTCTTGTTGTTTTTGTTTTTGCAACAAGCGCAAAGAATCCTTTTCCTGCTCATACTCATAAAAGGCTTCAAAATCACTGAGTTTGGTTTGTACACTTGTATTCATCACACTATCGGTGGCTTGCAAACCTACTTCTTGATACTCCGAAGCTTTTTTATAATTTCCTTCAGCTTTATATACCTTTGCCAGTAATAAAGCACATTCTTTTAGGTATTCCCAGCGACTGGTGGCTTTTGCCAAGGTTACCCCTTTTACGAGGTAATCAATAGTGAGGGCGTATTGCTTTTGTTGATAGTATGCCTTGCCCAACAAGGTGTAGATTGCCACCAGTAGTTCACTCTGCTGATGTACTTTACTCAAAGTCAGGGCTTTATTTAAATGCTCAAGGGCTCGTGTATTTTTATTAAATGTGACATAGAGTTCCCCAAAGGCTTTATGAATTTCAGCTTCATAGGCTTTGTTTTGTTGTTTTTGAAAGTATTGCAGCGCTTTGCGGGTGTATTCTAAAGATTTGGTGAAATTTCCTTGCTTTCGATAAGTATCGCCCAGGTTGATATAGATATAAGCTACTCTTTTATCATTGTTTTTTTGAAACAACTTCAAAGATTGTTTGTAATATTTTAGGGCTTTGCGCTGATTGTTATCAGCAGTATATATATTTCCTATATTGTTATAACCTACTGCCAATCCGCTTATATCGCCTAAGCCTCGCTTAATTGCCACAGATTTTTGATAGTAATAAAATGCCAATGAGTACTTCCCTTGATTGTCATATATCATTCCTATGTTATTGTAACTATAGCTTTGCCCTGTTAGGTCATCGAGTTCAATATTAATGTTCAATGATTTTTTGTGGTATGCCAAAGCTGCGGTATAATCTGACTGATACATTTGCACTATGCCCAAGCCATTATAAGCGTCGGCTATTCCCCTTTTATCGGTGATTTTTTGGGCAAAACCCAACGATTGTTTAAACAAGTCAAGGGCTACCGCATAATGTCCATGTACCATCGTAACCCAGGCAAGAGAGTAGTACGCCTGGCTTAACCCTTGGGTAAAGTGCAATTTTTTGGCAAGTGGGATAGACAATGAGGTGTAATAGGCTACCTGGGCAGAATCGCTTCTTTGATAAAGACCGGCAAGCTTGTTATAAATATTTACTTTTTGAGTATCGGCTACATGGGTGTTTAACAATGCCTTCAGAGAATCGATTTTTGCTTGATTTTGCGCAATAAGCCAATTGACCGGCAACAAGAAAAGAGCTAAATATAACACCAAGTTTTTCATAACCTTCTATTTCACCACAGGCAACCAATCAACATTAAAAAGTAAAGTGTTTTGGAACAAGATCAAATTAAATAAGCAGTAGATATGGTTAATGCCAGCACACAAAGTTTTGAAATGCCGATGCATACTACACCTTACACCAATAATTAACCTTGTCGAGATTCCTAAGGTTGGTTTAGCAATCCCCCCCCAAACAAGTGCATAGTAAACTAGCGCCTCAGCCCCTAAATACCTCATCTGTATTCGTGGAGGATTGGTAAAAACCCGCAAAAGTGATGGATAGTGATGACCCACTGCATAGATTAAATTATCTGGTAGGTATAATTACTTAGGTTAAATATAATATAATCCTTGTTAAAAACAGCATAACCGCTGAAAAGACTGGATTTAATACCAATTTAAAGCATTTTAAGGCACATTTTTGCCACGATTTGTCCGTAAATCATTTTACTCGACTCAAAACAGCAAGGTAGAGCTAGGCTTGCCTCCTACTGGCTTTTTGTTTGTTATAGTACCCCAAAACAACAGTTGTGGGCACTTTCCTGACAAGGGCTTATGCAGTAGTTTCAACATATCATCAGTTATTCAAAAACTTTTGTTATTATTAGCCTCCAAAACAGACAAAAGACACAATATGATTTCTTTAAAGCAATTTATCCGAACCAACCACTCACTCAAACTTGCTTTGTTGTTATGGGCATGTATTGCTGGATGTTCGTCTCCACGCAAACCTGCTAAAACCGAGTTTATCATTCTGCAATTAAACGATGTATATGAAATAGCCCCCATTCAAGGTGGCAAGTTTGGGGGGATGGCACGGGTAGCTACTGTACGTCAGGAGTTACTCAAAGAAAACCCACATACTTTTACTACCCTTTCGGGAGATTTTCTGAACCCTTCGGTACTGGGTACCATCAAGTACAACGGAGCGCGTATTAAAGGAGCTCAAATGGTAGCTACAATGAACACCCTTGGAATAGACTATGTATGCTTTGGCAACCATGAATTTGACCTCAATGAAGAAGATTTGCTCAAGCGAATCAATGAATCTAAATTTGATTGGATATCTACCAACCTTCAGTACAAAAAAGAAGGCAAAATTCAACCTTTTTTTAAGGTAGTAAATAACCAACCACAAAACTTTGCCAAGTCGGTGGTATTGAAAATACCCAATAAAAACGGAGAAGATACACTCAAGGTGGGCTTACTGGGGCTGGCACTTAAGATAGATAACAACATAGTGGCTTATGAAGATGTAAAAACAGCGGCCGAAAAAGAGCTTACAGCGCTGAAAGGTAAAATTGATTTTGCCATATCAATGACTCATCTCGCCATTGCTGATGATAAAAAACTGGCACAGGCTATTCCTCAGTTTCCTTTGATCATGGGGGGGCACGACCACACCAATATGAAACACCAGGTAGGTACTACAAGTATTACCAAGGCCGATGCCAATGCCAAAACAGTGTATATTCACCGCATTACTTATGACCATGTCACCAAAAAAGTAAGCGTTCGGTCAGAACTCAAAGAAATTAACGAAAGTATAAAAGAAGCTCCCAAAACTGCTAAAGTAGTGAGCACTTGGCTACAACACGCTGAGACTGGCTTTAATACGCTCGGCTTTGATGTAAAAGAAAAGTTAATGGTAGTAACCGACATCCCACTTGATGGCAGAGAAGACCACATCAGAGAAGAACCTACCAATTTGGGCAAAGATATTTGCGCAGCCATGGTTGCCACGCTTCCTAAAGCACAGGCAGGTATACTCAATAGTGGTTCGGTGCGGCTAGATGACCAGCTAAGAGGGCAGGTCACTGTATATGATGTACTACGGGCGTTGCCTTATGGTGGAGATATTTATGAAGTTCAACTTAAAGGCAAACTTTTAAGCAAAATATTAACTACAGGAAAAAACAATAAAGGAAGTGGGGGGTATTTGCAAACTACTGGTATAAACTATGATGAAACTACCAAGCAATGGACAATAGGCAAAGCAGCTATAGAGCCTGAAAAAATATACACAGTGGCTATGTCAAACTATTTACTGACAGGCAAAGAAAGTAATTTTGATTACTTGACACCCAAAAACCCTGACATTGTTTCGGCTACTGAAGATAACAAAAATCCCCTCAGGGCTGATATTCGCAAGGCACTGATTGAGTATTGGAAAAAGAAAGGAAAAGACAATCTACAAGAAGGCAAAAAGAAGTAAATGAAGCCAACTTATAGGTTGATCAATTCCCCCTGAATGAGTGCTCGTTCAGGGGGTGTTGTTACAATACCTTTTGTAAATATTTCCAAATCTTATTTGCCATCATCTCGTGTCCTTCGGCAGTAGGGTGAGTCCCATCCGACTGGTTGAGTTCGGGCTTACCAGCAATACCATCCAAAATGAAGGGCACTGTCACTACTTTTCTATTGTCTTCTTCGAGATCGTCAAAGGCTTTAGTAAACCCTGCGGTATAGTCTAACCCCAGATTGGGGGGGGCTTCCATTCTTACCAATAAAATTTTAATTTTTTTATAACGTTTACGCGCAATATCAATGATCTGCTGAAGGTTTTCTTTTACTACCTGTGGGCTTACCCCTCTCAAACCATCGTTACCCCCCAATTCAATCACCAAAATGTCTACTTTTTGTTTTAGCAAAAAATTAATTCGTTCTCGTCCACCTGTAGTCGTTTCGCCACTGACCCCCGCATTTACTACCCTATAGTTGTGGTTACCCGCATCCAGTTTTTTCTGTATCAAGGCGGGATAAGCAGACTCTTCGGGATTGTCTAAACCAAAGCCAGCCGCCAGGCTATTGCCCAAAAACAAAATAGTTTTACGATTTTTTTTGCGTTCTATCTTTTGAATAGAGTCTTGCCGAGCTAAAGAGTCTTGTCGCTGTTGCTCGCGTTTTGCGGCTCCATTACAACTCCATAGAGTTAAAGTAATCCACAAGAAAATGTATGAAAGTTGGTGCATATATATTGTTAATTGGTGTGAGCAAACCCTTTGCCTTTATAATAGAGCTAAAAAGTTGCGAATATTCACTTGACTATATTTAAAAATTAGTTCGTTATTTTATCTTCAACAGTGAAACAAACTCAAAGCAGGTGAGCTTGTTCTCAGAGGATTGATAAGCTCATTTTTACGCACTGGTTTTAGTAGTTTAGTCAAAAAGCAGGGCTCAGCATACCTGTAGCTTCGATAATTTCTACCACATAAAGGCCAGTATTTTTGGGTGTTGTTATGTTTAAAAATGTAGCTCTTCACCACACAAATCCCCTCACTTTATCTCTGAATACAAGACTTTAACCGCAGGAGACTTGCCTCCAGGCTCTGCAAAGCTAAACAAGCACTTAATTGCTTTACTCAAGAAAACAAAATCTGGTAAAAAAACCTCAAAATCAGCGCATTATTTAATCAATTGCCCACAAAGATTTTCATGCGAAGGAGTTATTTTTATTTGTTTTTTCCCTGAAAGCTCATTTTTTCATTTTAAAGTTTTGGATTTTAATAAAAATGTCCTACCTTTGTCATCCAATCACATCGCGGGGTAGAGCAGTTGGTAGCTCGTCGGGCTCATAACCCGGAGGTCATAGGTTCGAGTCCTGTCCCCGCTACTAAATATTACCTGTAAATTCTTATGATTTACAGGTTTTTTTATGCCATGTTTTTTGTGTGCACAAACCAACTACTGTACTCTACCCTACTATTTTTTCGCCTCGGTTTGTGTCTTCACCATAGCCGTCAGGCTACTATTTTTTTACCCCTGAAACATCTTTCAGTATCCAAATTTTGGCGATTCGATCAGCGTGTGGGGACACTCGCTGAGGCGGTGACGGTATTTTTAAGTGATTTTTTTACTATGCTCCTCTTAGCCTGACGGCTATGGTGTCTTCACAACCGAGTTTACGAGTCTTTAGATACCGATGAATGTCGGTGCTCAGCAAAGCTAAATCGCCTCGTCGTAGCGCCTGTAAATAGTGTTTTTTAGAGTTCCGATCAGCTCGTGAAGACACGAGCTGAGGCGATGACGGTACTTTTGAAAAACCGAAGCTACAGTTTTACTGTGCTGAGCTCAACGAAGTTAAAAGCTGGGTAGAGTACAACTACTGACTCGGCCTCTAAAACCCTTCTGGCTGAGGTTTACTAAAATACAATAATAACTCTCCACTCATGCTGCGCATTTTATTCTCACTGTCTTGACGGCGGGCAATGTTCACTTGGGTAATTTGTAGTTTTGCTTTATAGCTTTTTCCAGCCTCGATTAACACCATTTCGTTATGAGGCAAAGGTTTAGAGGTGTTACTGAATTTTCTAACCAGCTTTTCCAACATAGGGTCGAGCAGGAAGTTAACTAGTGTGTCTTTTTTTTCGTGCAACAATATCCGGTTCTTCTTCCAATCAAAATATAATTCAATCTCCTTGTCTCCCAACAAGTATACTCGTTGCTTATTTACTTTAAAGCTGTTGGCTTTTTGTTTAAATTTAATAATATAATTGTACCCTTTGATATTGCGTACAGGTTCGTCAAAACGGCTTTGAAAGTTAAATTGCTTGGTATTGGCAGAAATTAAGTCAGTGACATAGTCGCCTGTTACGTTTTCGCCCATGAGGGCATACAACTTAATAATTTTACGGTGCTCAGAGTCTAACGGGCTTAACAAAGAATCGAGGTGTGGTCTGATAAAAGGTTGCAAACGGGCAAGGCGTTTTCTTTGGGCAAAAAACTGAAGGATAGAGTGCAGGTTTTTGTGATCACTCAATGACAAAGGTTTTGCCTGTGCATTTGGAGTTATTTTACCCTCTTTAAGCAATTGGCTCTTAAGCATAATTTTTTTGAATCTGCTTGCCTGGCTTCGGTCTGCTGTCATAAACACTCCCCAAGGGCCAAAAGCACTTAACAAACAAACAAAGCTTAGAGAAATAGTAATTACTTTAATGTTTTTTGCCTTGCTGATCAACAAGTATAAATTAATGCCTGCCAACCATACTGCCAGCACCAAGGCAAAATAACGTAGCTCGGTAAGGCCGTAATCTTGAATACGTTTGCCTAAACCCCAAAACAACAAAGCCAATAAAGGAAACAGACTCAGAGAAAAGTTGCGGCTGTATGCCTGAAGAGTTCGTCCTTCTTTTTGTTGGCGAATAGGGTAAATAATAAGGAAGGTAGCCATGCCTATGACCGAAAACACCAGCACCAGGTAGGTCACTAAGCCCTTGGGCAGAGTCCAACTCACTAAAATAGAAGCACCGTACACATACAAAATAGAAAGGTATACTACAATGAGTGGTAACAGTACAAATTGCACACAAAAACGTAATACACGCGGGTAAGTTTCTTCTTTTTCAAGCGCCTGGATTTCATCGGGAATACCAGCTAAAAATATAAGCGTATTGAATATACCAAAAATGGCAATAAACAATTGCAGGTATAACTTGGCTGATATGGTTAGTCCAAACAAATACCCCATAGCAAACAAGGCCAGCGATATGCCGCCAAAAAGCATGGTAGAGTATAAGCCTGACAACATGATGCGTACAGTAAGCAACAAGTTGAAGTGCCAAAAAGCGTTTACCTCATAAGTTTTGGTAAAAGGAATGTAAGACACCAACAATAAACCTGTCATAAAAAACAGGATAAAACGTATGTAGTTTTTATGGGCTAACTCTTTGGGTAACAGCAGGTAATAGGTAATAATAATGATAAAAGCAATAATTTCAATCACCAACTTACGTGACGGAGGGATATGGTGACGCTCTGCGTATATATCAGCTATAAAAAATATAAGTACCCCTAACAAACTTGCCATCAAAGATTGTCCATTGTCGCTTAAGTAGCTCCAAACATCTGTTTGTTGTTCTATGATGACCAACAAAATGACGGTGCCCATAGTAGCAGCAAGCATAGCAAAGGGATAACGTGATGAGGTGTTTCCTGCCTGAGTGAATAAATCTCTAAATGATGGCCATTTGATCATAAATATGAGGATTGGTTTTACTAACCACGTATAATAAAGGCTTAGTGGTCGTTGTTTTTAGTATCTTCTGAACTTTGCTGATCTTTAGTTTGCTGTTTTAGCTTTTCGTCGGTTTCTGTCAACAGATCGTCTAACATGGTAAACTTGTCTTCAACTTCTTCTTTCAAGGCTTTTTGTGCTTGCACCATACTCACATTGATCTCAAACCCTAGCAAAAACACCCAAGCGATTAAATATAACCAAAACATAAGGGCAATCAGGGTTCCTATAGAGCCATATAGTTTGTTGTAGTTGGCAAAATTGCTCAAGTAAAATGAGAAACCGGTAGTGCTCAACATTGCCAAAATAGAAGCTGAAATAGCCCCTAACGAGAAAAATCTCCATTCTTTTTTTCTGGCAGGAGCCAGGTTATAAATCAAAGCAATGCCTAGTAAAAATGCACTAAACAAGACAAACACCTTGAAACCTGTTAGCAGGTAATACCCTAATACCTGGTCTTTGTGCAACATTGCCCAACTAGTCCACTCATAGAGATATTCGAGTACAAACTCTACGGCAAACTCGGTCACCACCAGTACAATGACTACTATCACTAAGATAAACGCAAACAAAATGGCTAATCCAGCGGCTAATAATCGTTTACGCAAAAAATTACGCTTTTCGGCAAACTTGTAGTTACGATTAAAGGTATCCATCATCTCTATCACTCCATTAGTAGCAGTATACAAAGCCAACAATACCCCAAATGAAAGTAGGTTGGTGCGGGGTTGAGTCAATATATTGACAATGGTGTCATGGGTGTATTTATAGATTTCTCCTGGCATAAATTCAAGCAGCAGGGCGTCTATCTGTTGCTTCATGTCAATATCTTGCCCAGTAGTTACTATATCGGGAATATAGGTAACAATGTATGGAACAAAAAAAGGAATCAAAGTAAATAAAAATATAATTGCCGGAAAAAGCGATAAAGTAAAACTAAAGGCAATTGCCCTGGCTTGTTGATGAAGTGGCTTATCATTGATATTAAGCCAAAGTGTTTTGATAATACGATACCAAGATACCTGGTGGTGTTTAGATTCTGAGCGCCTCAAACGTTTGACAGTTTTTTGGTACAGTTTAGAGTTGGTAATCGATTTGATAATTTTGGCTTTCATAACAATCTTAACGGTTTCCTTATCAAATTTTTCGCAATCGGGCTACTTTAAGTAAACCTACCATGCTAATTGAGTCTGTAATCTCATTATTCATTACCATTTCAACGGCTTCACTAATATGTACTTTTTTAATTCTAAGATCCTCTGTTTCGTCAAATTCTGTTTCGCCAGGCACCAGTTCTTCGGCTATATACACTACTCCTTCTTCGTCAGTTACCGAATTAGAGGTATGCACTGTGGCAATTTCTGTCCACTGATTGGCAGTAAAGCCTGTTTCTTCTTTAAGCTCACGTTTTGCCGATTCAAGTATGTCATCTTCAAGACTGCCTCCCCCCATAGGTATCTCCCATGAGTAAATGTCTAAAGGATAACGATATTGCCCCACCAAATAAGTATACCCTTCGCTATCAATAGGTATAATGCCAATGGCTTTATTTTTAAAATGTACTGTACCATAAATTCCCGGTTTGCCCGATGCATTGACTACCATGTCTTGCGCCACTGAAATCCAGGGGTTGTCGTACATTTGTTGTTTATAAACTGTGTTCCAAGGGTTTGCAACTTTTTCTTTGGCGTTATTATTATCTGATGAGCTATTCATTATATATCATTTTTGGTTTACAAGGAAACAATCGTGTGCCATACTGTCTACTCACTTCTACACTCCAATTTAAGCAAGGTTACAATAATAACCAATTCGTTGTAAAATAATGACTAACTTTGAGGTTTGTATCCCAAACTATTAAGACAAAGGTATGTTACAATCGTCTTTTTCTAATAAATACATAGAAGCCGGAGTAGATGAAGTTGGCCGAGGCTGTTTGGCCGGACCAGTAGTAGCAGCGGCCGTAATATTGCCTCCCAACTATAAGAATGAGTTGTTGATGGACTCGAAGAAGTTGAATAAAAAAACTCGTGAAAAACTTCGTAAAACTATTGAAGAAGAAGCCATTAGCTGGGCGGTGGCAGAAGCTTCGCATACCGAAATTGACGAAATTAATATATTAAACGCCAGTTTTTTGGCCATGCACCGTGCTATAGAACAACTAGAGCCTGAGCCCGAACTTTTACTGATTGATGGCAACCGTTTCAATCCTTATAAGTTTGTTGCCTACCAATGTATAGTAAAAGGTGACAATAAGTTTTTGTCAATAGCGGCAGCATCGATACTAGCAAAAACCTACCGCGATGATTTGATGGAAAAACTTGCCGTGGAGCACCCAGAGTATGACTGGGAAAACAATGTAGGCTACCCTACCAAAAAACACCGGGCAGCTATAGAACAGCACGGGGCTACTCCTTGGCATCGTATGAGTTTTAAGTTGATTAAAGATAAAGACTAGGATTATTCTACCTCATCGTCATCTTCGTATTTATTCAACACTTGTTCCCAAAAAGTGATTGCTTGTTTTTGATGTATGCCCCCTTGGTGTGGCTCTTGAATATAAGATTCAGGAGGGGTAGGCAATGCCTCTAAACAGACATCAGAACATATATTTGCCAGTAAAGGCAATATATCGGTAGCTACTGATAAAGAAATCCAGACCTGGCGGTATTCATTATTTTTTACCTGTTTATTACATACACTACAAGTAGGTGTATAACCGAAATACTCTACTTGATTAAAAGCCTTGGTAAGGTCAGGAAAATAGGGACGATTTTTATAATTACCATATAACGCCCTTGTACTTACAGTACTATCTACCAAGTTTTTACAACGAGTAATTTCATAAGGAAACCAGTGTAAGCCATAAGAAGTATAAGGGGTAAACTCTTTGAGTGAGGTCATTTTGCCTATATGTGGAGGAATTCGCTCTAAACTACTTCCATACAAAAATAGATGAGTCACTTGAGTAAGTCGTTCGATTTCATTGGGCAGAACCTTAATTTGTCGCCATAAATCATGTGGCATCATTCGCCCTGGCGCAAACTCTGTCCACCCTTCTTCTACCGCTTGATTTATCAAAGCAAGCAACTTCTCCCAAGCATCACCACTTCTATCCTGTCTATCAGGGCGTAAAAATATTTCTTCACCTTTGCCATACTCTTCTAAATACTTAAACTCATGATCTAAAGGTTTTGTCATTGTTTTAATATTTGGTGTTAAAAATCTAATGAGTTTATCTCCCACATTCCCAGTGATTTATCCTGGTATAGTTTTCCTTCTTCACTGCAGTTTTCTTTGATTAGGTCAATGGGTTCTGGAAACGAAAAAGGCGCTTGTTGCAGGTTCAAAGGTCTCCAGCTGCCACTAGGTACATTATAATTCAATGAATAGTTGACATAAGTGGTAGTCAACAAGTATTTACTATTACTTTTTTTGAGGTTGGCTATAGCCTGACGAATGTGGGCATAAGATAAGTGAATAAAACAATCGCGACAAAGCACTAAGTCTACCTTGGGTAAAGCATCGGTTGTAATGTCTAACATTCGAAACTCTATACCTGCCTTTTGATATTGTTGTCTATTTTGCAAAATCAATTGTGACACAATGTCTGCTCCAATGTATTGTAACTCTGACAAGGTCACATGCTGCATCCAGTGAAAATCGCCACAAGGCAGGTCTAACATAGAAGAAATCGTATATTTTTTTAGTAGATGACTCAAGGCACCAATCAAAGTTTGAGTTTGTTCGAGTTCAGAGCCCCGCCCTGACAACGTTTGTTGACTTTGCCAATGGTTGGTTTGAAAGATTTGGGTAAACTTGTCTTGTAAACTGGCTTCTGGCAACGCATCGTCGGGTATAGCATAGCGCCACTTGCGGTAATGGTGCTGCCAATATGCAGGAATAATATGCTTAAGTAGTTGTCTTATTGCCATGGTAAGGGTAAATATAAGGGTTTGCAGGATATGTAAATATGCCTTTTAATTTTTTTTGAGTATCTTGCCAACAGTAACTTTAGATTAAATGTAGCCTTCGGGGTGTGTTTTCAGAGACCACACTTCGGGGCTATTTTTTTGCTTGGGTCTTTTTCAAGTAACGAAATACCGCATTCATTACGAAATAACGTATAAAAACCTCCATTTTTAGCTTTCCCCATTTTCATGAAAACAAAAAAATACAAACTTATCCCACTGATTACCAATCACTTAAAAAATAATTTCAAAGTCAAAATGCTTTTGGTATTTGGTTTGAATATATATTAATCAAAGATATTTAATAAGCTTTGTGGTTAGGAAAGAAAAACGAGATTCTGTTAGGGTCTCGTTTTTTACTTTAGTGCCCTTTCTGAAATATTCTCCTGTTTCACTGTGTATGACCAATCCACTCCAACAGTCCTTACATAAGTTGTTTATCAGGTTTCGAGTGGCATTGCTCAGGTCACCTTGCGGTAAGACCTTCGCGGAGGGTAGAGTTTATGTTGGTTACTGACACGATGGGGTGAAAAAGCTTTTATCAATGGTGTATGACGCGAAATGAAAACTACTGACGACCGACTCCCAACTACTGACTTTATGCTCAGGTCACCCTGCGGTAAGACCTTCGCGGAGAGTAGTATTGGTGCTGTTTGCTAAATGATGGGACAAGCATTCCGATAAACTATTATATATGAGGGCAATCACATTACCCCTACTAACGAAATACCGAAACCATTACGAAATAACGTACAAAATATACTATTTTGTAACTCTCCCATTTTTGATAAAACAGAATAATGAAAATTTATTTCACTGACTATCAATTACTTAAAAAATAGTTTTTAAGCAAAAATGCTTTTGGTATTTGGTTTGAATATATATTAACCAAAGATATTTAATAAGCTTTGTGGTTAGGAAAGAAAAACGAGATTCTGTTAGGGTCTCGTTTTTTACTTTAGTGCCCTTTCTGAAATATTCTCCTGTTTCACTGTGTATGACCAATCCACTCCAACAGTCCTTACATAAGTTGTTTATCAGGTTTCGAGTGGCATTGCTCAGGTCACCTTGCGGTAAGACCTTCGCGGAGGGTAGAGTTTATGTTGGTTACTGACATGATGGGGTGAAAAAGCTTTTATCAATGGTGTATGACGCGAAATGAAAACTACTGACGACCGACTCCCAACTACTGACTTTATGCTCAGATCACCCTGCGGTAAGACCTTCGCAGAGGGTAGAGTTTATGTTGGTTACTGACACGATGGGGTGAAAAAGCTTTTATCAATGGTGTATGACGCGAAATGAAAACTACTGACGACCGACTCCCAACTACTGACTTTATGCTCAGATCACCCTGCGGTAAGACCTTCGCGGAGGGTAGAGTTTATGTTGGTTACTGACACGATGGGGTGAAAAAGCTTTTATCAATGGTGTATGACGCGAAATGAAAACTACTGACGACCGACTCCCAACTACTGACTTTATGCTCAGGTCACCCTGCGGTAAGACCTTCGCGGAGGATAGTATTGGGGTTGTTTGCTAAATGATGGAGCAAGCATTCTGATAAAATTTTACACATCAGGCAGTGAAAGCTACTGACGACCGACTCCTAACTCCTGACTTTATGCTCAGGTCACCCTGCGGTAAGACCTTCGCGGAGGGTATTATACTTCTTCTCAGTCTTTGCTTCTTTCGAATTTACCTCTCTGTTGGCTTGACAAAGCACAAAAACTCATTACCCAGACCATTGTTGATTTGCTGGAAAACCAAGCATTAAACCAGTCATTTTTTTTCGGGACAAGAAGCTCAAACTATTACAAAAAAAACGAAGCTTGGTTCAATGTCAAAATGATATTGTGATTAAGTTATTGTGAAATAAAAACATAAACAACTGATTATCAACTGCATTTAAAACAGCAAAACTAACTATGTTAAAATTTAACACCTACACATAATTGGTTTTATATAAGTTTGAGCATCCTTCATAAAGAAGGAAAATTAGCTCAGGAATATGATCAAAATACATATTCATTTTTTGACACAAGTATTCCTGAATAAACATCAAAAAACAACCAAAATGAAAAAATCTTATGTACTAGCTCTTGCACTCGTAGCTGCATTGAGCGCCTGCAACAGTCAAGAAGAAGTAACCCCGGTAAACACAGCAAAAAAAACTAAACTCAACCTCCGCACAAGCACTAATGTTGAGTTTGACGAAGTAGAGGTAAAAGTTCAGGCAGTAGATGATAACGGCAACATTATATATAGTGACTATGGCTACCAGTTTGAGCCTGTAGCTTATAATGTAACCACGGGTCAATACATTTATGCTGATCCTTTACCCGGACAGCAGTATGGTGGCGACACTTTTGTTTTAGAACCAGGTACTTACCGTTTCGATTCACAAGACGGTTATTTCTCTGGAACGTCGTCTAAAACAGTTGAAATTACAGGAGACAAGGAGCAAGTACTTGTACAATTAAATTATTGGTCTGAGTAACGGTTAAACAATCCTCCAAAGTTTTTAATACCTTGCACAAAGCCTGATTCATTGATTTGAATTGGGCTTTGTGTGTGGAGGGGTATGTGGGGTATGGTGCAAATCTGATTTATTGATGTGTTGGGTTGATGAGTTATATAGTAATGTTTGGAGCGATCGAACAAAAAATAATATATTGCCTGATAAATATCATAGAATCATCCAGAATATATCACGTATTTTGGCATAGTTACTTAATAGCTGATTAACATTCTTTATAACTATCACCCAATGAAGATACTTGTACCTTACGATTTTTCCGAACAATCACAAAATGCTTTAGAAGTAGCTTTTTCTTTGGCCAATCAAAGTGCCAAAAAAAATGAGGTAAGCATTGTATTGTTTCATGTCATAGAACCGTTGATGGCAGAAGGCAGCATACACCCTGATTTTAGGGTGGATTACTCTCAGGTAGAACACTTTAATCGAATGGTAAAAGCTACCAAGGCTGAACTTGAAAACATAGCTGGTAGTGCACAATATGCAGGAATAGAGATAGACGTATTGGTGGAAACCGGAAACTTTTTGCAACAAGCCAAGCACCATGCTACTAAAGAGAATGACGTACGCTTGATTGTGGCTGGTACTTCGGGTGCCTCAGGTCTGGAAGAAGTACTGACTGGTTCAAACACCGAGAAACTAGTGCGTCACATGACTTGTCCAGTGCTTGCCATCCCTCAAAAAGTAGAAAACTTTGAAGTTAAGTCAGTACTATTTGCTACTAACCTTGAAGAAGAGCAGTTTATTGCACTTAACCGTTTGCAACAATTACAGGTATTTTGGGGAAATCATATCCATTTGTTGTATATAAATACACCCAATAATTTTCTTACAAGTAAAGAACTCAACAAGAGAAAAGAGGAATTTGTGTATAAGTCAAGGTTAAAAAATTACACATTTCACACTTACTCAGATAAAAATGAAGAAATAGGAGTATTGAATGCTTCTAAGGAAATAGATGCCGATGTAGTGGTGATTCCTACCAACCAACGCAAAGGTTTGTGGCATTTCTTTATGGGGAGCATTGCAGAAGGTGTAGTCAATCATTCAGACAAACCTGTGCTTACAGTAAACCTAAAACTGGGCTATATATAAGCCAATACCAATATAGTAAAGTCATTTTCATTTATTCAAAACAGCTCACACATCACTCCTACTTTTTTGAGTAATTCATTTATTCACAAACTGCGGTACTTGCCGCAGTTTTCTTTTCCTTCGATGAACAGCATTTTGCTCAAAAATCTCCGTTTTTCTATATAATTTTGGCTTTCGGCATCAATTTCACGTAAGTTTTTCAGGTCAAAGATATGTGCTTTAGTATTTTGGACGTTTTTTTGAAAGATATTACATCACTTTGGGTAGTTTTGTACTCAAGTTCACAGATAAAGACAATTGTCAGCTATCAGGTCAAAGTAAGGAACAGGAGATATGTGTTATAAAAGATTTTTAGGATGTACATTGATTTTATTATATGTAAGTTTCTCTCAACTTAATGCGCAACGTATATTTAAGCGCTTTACAGAGAGCTATATGACGGCTGGTGTACAACTGGGGTCAATGCATTATTTTGGCGACCTCAACCCTACCAGCAACTATGTGTCTACTGAGTTTAGCCTTACCCGCCCTAGCCTTACCCTTAGTCTTTCGCGTAAGTTTAGCGACCATTTTCATTTGCGTGCCGACCTTACCTATGGGCAAATAAGGGGGGATGATTTTAAAGCAGCAAACCCTGATCATCCTCGACACAAGTTTCGTTATGCCAGAAATCTGCATTTTCGGAACAATATTTTAGAGCTCGCTTTAATAGGCGTATATGATATTTTCCCCAGCAAAGGAAGGTTTAACCAACGTCGAATATTCACTCCTTATATATTGGCTGGTGCTGCTGTGTTTCATCACAGTCCTCAGGCCAAAACTCCGGTAGAACAGAGCAACTCTTGGGTAGATTTACAGCCTTTGGGTACCGAAGGACAACAGTCGGGTAAGCCAGGGTACGCTAAACCTTATTCACTTATCCAGCCAGCCGCAATTGGCGGTATAGGAGCACGTTGGAACATCACTCCTTTTTCATCACTATCGTTTGAGCTCGCCCTGCGTTACACCTTTTTTGATCACCTGGACGATGTAAGTGGGCTATACCCTGATATGGGTGACCTGAAAACAGACTTGGCAAGAACTATGGCCACTCGTGGGTTAGAAACTCAAGCAGCTGTTTCGGGACAAACCCGTGCTCCAAATTTTCACCCAACAATTGACGTGACAGGCAGCGATGGAAACACCTATAGTGTATTGGCAGGATACGGCGAACGCCGCGATAAACGTGGGGAAGCAAGTTTTAATGACCTTTATCTCATTGCAGGTTTTCGTTTTGAGGTTATTATCAATAAATCACCCCATCGCCCTAAGTTTCGTCGTAGAAGGTTTGGTTACTAATTGGCCTCTATTTGTTCTTTATAAACGCTTCATCAAACCAACCACGGGCTAGACAGTTGTTTTAAACATAATTAATTTTGCTATCTTTCACCAGCACCCAACGCACTAAGAACCTATTTATAAAACACCAAAGTTATGAAAGCATTTATTCTAAGCCTTGTGCTGGCTTCTGGTATCATTTTACCCTCCTTTGGGCAATTAAGCCCCGAACGACAAAAAACATTGAATCGCTACCTACAGTTTAGCGATCAGGTGTCAAAAGAAGCCAAAACCATGCTCAGGTGCTTATCGTCTCACTACCGCAAAGTACAGCGTTACAAACGAATGCAGCGTGTATACTATAATATTAGAGCCCCCTTTTGCCAAAAGCGTTCCTCGTTGTTAAAGGACAAATACAACAAAGCATTGCGTGGAGGCATTGCAGGGCTCAATGCTGAAGCCAAGGCTGTTTACCGTATTTTTGATAAATTTGCTGCCCTTGAGAGTGACCTCAAACAATACTATGTTTCTAAATCTTACCAGAAAGACAAGTTTGCTCATAATGATGAAGTGATCACTGCCTATGAAAAACTATTTGCACAATTGCAGACACAAAGCCAACGCTTGCAAAACCAAGTATTGCGTATGGGCAAGCAGACATATAAAGCTTCAGACCCTCACCACAGGGTAGAGCGAAAAATGCGGGAGTTATTGAGAGCAGAAGATCGTTTTCAACAAAAAATAGCCTTTAGTTTAGAAACTATTTCGCCTCAGGCAAATGTAAACGAAGCATTACTGAAAGAGAGTGTGCAAACACTTGAAAAGCACTTGAAAGCGTTGCCTACCATTAATGAAGCACCTATACGTGGTTTTGCTATTATGTCTTATACCAGTTTTTTACGAGCCGCCAACAGTTTGCTGGAGAGTCGTCGGAAGCTTTGGGACCAAAGCACTATAACTTACAAAAACTCTCGCTACCGAAGTAGCTACTACTCAAGTCGTTATTCAGTATATAGTTACTTTAAGCAGTATGTAGACAATTGTCGTCGAAATCAAGTGTATTTTTTGTACCATAGTCAGGTAGCTCCCCGGTTTAGTACTCAAGCCTTGCCTACACCTAAAAATGGCAACATACCCCCTAAAACCAATACCTTTCAAAAAAAACCAGTACCCCCATTACCGTTGCTGTCACATAACCAACCCATTAGTTTAAAAGTATTAAGTGCTTTGAATAATTACGTAGAGTGTATCAACCACTCTATTAACCGGAATAACCGCTTGGTAAGTACCATTGTGCGACACGACAAGACAGTAAAACGTATAGAAGCCCAGAAAAAAGAACAAGCTGATAATAAAAAACTGCCTGTAAACCCTCGCACCAAACGTCCCCGAAAAAAGTACATTTATTATCCTCGTTACTTTACCCGAAATTATTATTATCCCAAGTCATTGTTTTACAAAGTACAGCAAGGCAGTCAAAAACTCCCCCAGGCTTACCAGTTGGTGCTCAATGCCCAAATGCAAAACATTCAAAATATTTTGGAAGAAATGGTGGGTTTAGGGTACCAGTTAAACGAATACTTAAAAAAACGAGGATATCAAACAGACCAGTTTGCCAAGTCTAAACAAATTCTCAAGCGTTATCAATACCTGTTTGACATATTTGATGCGCAAAGAAATGGGTTACAAGCCAATATTCAACAAATAAAAAATGCTTATCCAATCAACAAAAATGCTTTGCCTCCAAGCCGCGCCCAACAAATGCTAAATAAAGCCTTAACCTTGGGCGAACCCATCATGCTTGCGGCTAAAGGCTTTATGCAGAAAAAATCTCAGGCATTGCTCAAGCAAACCATGGCTACACCACTTATCAGTGAGTTTGCCGACGTAAAAATAGATTATTCCCGTAAAAATCGCAGGCTTAAGCGTAACTGGCGTAGTGTGAAGTCTTTTGTACAAGCCACTGAGTCTATAGCTCATGCACAAGGCAAATACCGGGTATCGGCACAAACTATTCAAGGACTTTACTACAAGTACAATACACTGATTAAAAAATTTAATCAGTCGATAAAGGTTGTAATACAACCTACCCTCAAAAAAATGCTGTACCCTAAAGTTTTGTCTTTTGAAAAGGTGGGGTATACCCCCTGTGACTGCGGAGATGCCAATGAGGTAGTAAACATGAACAGTATGCAAGGGTTTGCCCATAACAACCTCATGTTGTTATTAGATGTGTCAGGATCAATGAAAAACGAATTGCCTATGCTCAAGAGCGCCCTGAAGTATCTTGTAAATATTATGCGTCCTGAAGACAAGGTGTCTGTAGTAGTATTTGGGTCAGAAGCTAAATTAATGCTACGCCCTACCTCTGCCAAATACAAAGCTCAAATTATGCAAGCAATAGATACGCTTAAATCCAGCGGGCGTACCAATGGCGAAGCTGGTCTTAAACTCGCCTATCAGTGGATACAAAATAACTATAAAAACAACAATAACAATCGTATTATTTTAGCGTCTGATGGGGAGTTTAGTATCAGCAAAGGTTTATATCAAATGATTGAACAAAAGGCTGAAGAAAGCATTGCCTTGTCAGTATTTAGTTTTGCCGATCAACTCAAAGCTTATAAAAAACTAAAAAAGCTGGTATCGTTGGGCAAAGGCAATCTTGAAGCAGTAGCACAGGGCAACATTACCTACAAAATGGTGCGTGAGGCTCAAAGCAAACGTTTGCCGGGTAAACGCATTAGAAAAAGTACTACTACCAGTACCAAGAAACCTTGTGACTGTGACTCATATAAAATAAAACAACTCCCCCCACCCAAAATTGTCATAAAAACAGATACCAATTATCAGGGAGTAAACATGACCAGTATGAAAGGCTTTGCCCACAATAACCTGATGCTATTGTTAGACGTGTCAGGGTCTATGTCGAGCAAAGACAAGCTCCCCTTACTAAAAGAATCTTTTAAATACCTTATTAGTATTATGCGTCCTCAAGACGACGTGTCTATTGTGATCTACGCCGGAGATGCTGCCATTGTACTCAAGCCCACTTCGGCAAGCAACCAAGAGCAAATCAATGCGGTGATAGATAAGCTGAGATCAAGAGGTAAAACCAATGTAAAGGCAGGTTTCAAGTTGGCGTACAAATGGATGAGTAAAAACTTTAAGGAAGGGGGAAACAATCGGATTATCCTTGCTACCGATGGTGAGTTTCCAATAAGTAAATACATTTATAAACTGGTAGAAAAGCGGGCAACAAAAGGAATTAACCTATCTGTGTTTAGCTTTGGCAGTATGACCAAAAAATTTGAAACCCTTGAAAAGCTGGTAGCCAAAGGCAAAGGCAACTATGAACAGGTAAATGCCCGTAATGTAAAGTATAAATTGGTGAAAGAAGCACAAAGCAAGCGGGTAGAATAGCGCCGATTGCTTGATAGCAAAAAAGGCTGGCGCTTGAAATCAAGCGTCAGCCTTTTTTGTTTGATCGTACAATAGTTGCTTTACGCAAAATGTAGGGCTACCCTTGCTGCATTGTTATAATGCGTTGTGGTAGTGGTGCTTCATAACCAGCCTTGCCCAAGGCTTCTACTATTCGTTGGCGAGTGTCCCAGTGTACATCCCAGTAACCCTCTACTGTAGAAAAAGGCAATGCTACCAATTCTACTGAACTCTCTCCCAAATTGTTTACTCCTACACGCGGGGCAGGTTCGTTCAACACATTGGGGTCTTTTTGCATCACCTCCATTACTATCTTTTTGGCTGCCTCTACATCGGCACCATAACGAACGGCAAACAACATATCTACCCGTAGGTTACCAATGGTTGAGTAATTGGTAATTTTTCCAGACGTGATGGCTCCATTTGGTATAATCTCGGTTTTGTTCTGAAAGGTCTCCAGCTCAGTTACAAATACAGATATTTCTTTGACAAAGCCCAAGGTACCATTGGTTTCTATCAAGTCCCCTACTTTGAAGGGGCGAAAGATAAGTAGCATAACCCCAGAGGCCAAATGCCCTAAAGAGCCGTTAAATGCTGCACCAATGGCAATACCTACACCTGCTATCAAGGCAGCAAACGAGGCAGTAGGAATACCTACAATGCCCGCAATAGAGATGAACAATAATGCCTTAAGGGAAAAACCCAACAAAGTAAGCAAAAACGGGCGAAGTGTCTTGTCAATTTTGCTGGCGTCAAATACGCGGGATACTGCTTTGAGCACCATACGAATGATCCAGAACCCAATAATGAGGGCGGCAAGTCCACCAATAAGCTTCAGACCCCAATCGCCTACTCCAATAGAAATAGAGTTAAAAAAGTTTTGAAGAGCTTGTTTAAATTCTGACATAAATTTCGGGTATTTTGTAATTGTTTAGATTTAGATGATTGATTTTACGTGACTTAGCCCTTAAGTAAATCAATGTATTGGATTAAGTAGCTCAAATCGTCGACAAAATACTGGTTTTGAGTGATTTTCAGCAATGAGACTTGAAAATTTTCTATGTTTTTTCCTTGGCCATACGCATTCTTTCAACAACAGCCCATTTGGTTAACCACAAACATTTAATGAGGCGTACTTGTAGCTTGGGGGTTACTTTTATCCCCAGACCTTAGTGCCCTCAGTACAGTTTTTACACATTTCTATTTGACTGCGCGACTTGATGAGGGTTTGCCTGAATTGCTGGTATTTTTTGCCTTGCCACAACTCTTTGAAACTTTGTTTCTGAACATCGCCTAGTCTATAATGAGCATCTTTGTCAAAACAGCATGGCACTACCAATCCATCCCAGGTAATTACACAAGAGTGCCACATTTTCCAACAGTGATTGATCAATTTATTTTTTATTTTATAAGTACCATCACCTTGCCGCTCATAACGTGAGTATTTGTCAATGGTAGGTATCAGGGGCGAACCTTGAGCATAGTCATAAATCTGCGCAGTTTTGAGCCCCACTTTGTCTACCCCAATCTCTTTGGCAAGTTGTTTTACTTCGGCTATTTGGTGTTGGTTGGGTTTTACTACCAAAAACTGAAAAACCACATGGGGTGTCTTTGATTTAAGCTGCTTTTTCCAACGTATCAGGTTGCGGGTACCTTCCAATACTTTATCGAGCTTGCCGCCTATACGATACGACTGGTAGGTATCTTGTGTGGTGCCATCAATCGAGATAATGAGGCGATCTAACCCTGACTCTATCGTTTTGCGGGCATTTTTATCGTTGAGGTAGTGAGCATTGGTAGACGTAGCCGTGTAAATACCTTTGTCCGAAGCGTATTGAACCAAATCTAAGAACTGGGGGTGAAGATAGGGTTCTCCTTGAAAATAGAAAGTGAGGTAAAGCAAGGTTTTTTGTAACTCATCAATGGTTTGCTTGAATACTTCTTCTTGTAGCATACCAGTAGGGCGGGTAAAATTGCGTAAACCACTGGGGCACTCCGGGCAACGTAAGTTGCATGAAGTAGTGGGCTCAAAGGCAATGCTGATGGGCAACCCGGTGTGGCGAGGCTTTTTAGTAAGTTTAGAGAGATAAAAACTACCTACTACTTTAGCAGCGTTCCAGGCACGGGGCAAGGTAAGTTTAGAAACTAAGTTAAAACTATCGTTGAGGTTGCTAATCATTAGTGTATACAATGAGGTAAAATAGGGTAGCTACTCAGCCACCCTGTTCAGCAATAAAATTACTCGAAATAGTGTTAACTCCCCAATGGAATAAGTGATGTAACCACAAATTTAAGGTAAAAGTAGCCTGAGGCGTTTACCATAGGTACATCATCTATGGGTCGACTGGTATTAAAATTTTCGCTCCATTGGTTGTTAAAAGGCAGGGCATAGCCAGTTCTAAGCCCTACACGCACATCTAGCCTGGGGCTACGTCCAAACAAACCCTTGAATCCAGTACATTTATCTACCCCTACACCAAGCGAAGTTTTTACCGGAACGGTATATAGTAAACTGTAAGGGAAAATGGCAGGGTTGGGTTGGATAGCCCTTAACTCAAGTATTGAAATATGCGCTGCTGCAGTGAAAAAAAACTCCAGGCTTTTCTTTTTCAACACCAAGTATTGGTAGTTGCCTCCAAAGTTGTATTGACTCAGGTAAAAGTTATCCCCATTGTGCGCACGATGGCCGTAACCACCCAAGCCAAACAGGTGCTTGCGATACACCAGCGAAAAAGTAAACCCAACGTGCAGATCTATAGGGGCAAACGCGCGGTAACCTTCAGTCTGTAGCTCTTGATTAATTGCTTGTACCCCCAACGTATGTACACCTACCTGCAGTTGGGTTCCTATTTTCCAGTCGGGTGGTTTAGCCTTAAAAAACCTTCGGCTACTGTCGAGGTTTATCTGAGCATAGCCTTGCCCAGCCAGGCACAAGAAAAAAAAGCCAAGAATAGTTCTGTAGTGTTGTGTCATATAATATGGGTAAGTAAAATAGATGTATTGATTTAGAGAAGTTTACGAGAATCAATACCAGGGGTTAAGCTTTGCGAAAAGTATTATTGAAAGTAAAATAAAAAGCCCTGACAATGTGCCAGGGCTTTTGTGATCAACTTACTCTAATCGTGTAGTAACATTACTAAAACTGGAACAAAATTCCTGTATTATACACTGGTGCTTTCAACATGTTTTGTCCTGACACAATGCCTCCTACACTGGCATTGAAAGAGAGCTTTTGGGTAATTGCAAAAGCAAGCTTAGGGGTAATGGTAACATAGCGTACATTGTTAGAAAAAATATTTTCAGGAGTGGCAGAAGCTGCCCCATTATTGAGCGAATGTACCATATTTGCTTGTACCATTGCCAAAAACCGGTTGTATGCCCAGGCTACTCCAGCATTGGCACGTATTTCATCCGAAAAACTATTGGTACGGTTATTAAAACCCACCCCACCAGTGACATAAAAAGAGGAGATTTTGTAGCCTATATCAAGACCAATGATTTGGTTAAACTCGCCGTCACCCGTTTGTAATAACTGAGACTCTCCGCCTTGAACCGTACCTGTGGGTACACCTAATAACAAACTGCCGCTTAATACAAACGACTTGCGATTGATCAGTCCATATTTTACACCCACGGTCATGTCGCCAATTGTACTTACCTGATCGCCTGTTTGTACTCTCTGGCTACTCCGAAAACGCACTGCATTGCGGGTAGCTCTTACAAACAAAGGAGCCTGTAGGCTTATTTCCAGGTGACTACCCAAACCCAACCTACCACTTAGCTCTGTAGAATAAAACCCCGCAGTGGTCATGTCTGTGGTAGTGCCTTCAGCTGAGTAAAACTGTTGGGCATAAATGGCTGTTTGGCTCAACTGCACATACCCATGTCCTTTGGGGGCTATCCAAACATCATTGAGTAAAGGGCTAACAGTATTGGTCGCTCGTGACTCAGAAGTGGTTTGTGCCTGAGCACCTACAGCGATACCCAGAGTTAATAAAAATAATAAATATATCTTGTTCATGAGTAGTTTACTATAGAATGGATAAACAACAATTTATTTGAGCTCAGCAGCGCCAAAAGTCACACCGAAAGGCTTGCAATACACCAACACGTATTTATATTGGTCAAGGGTAACTCCAGAAACCTGATAAGTATCGCCTCCAGAGGTTTTACGAAGTGGGGCAACTTCTAACCCTCCAGTAGTACTATTGCTTAGATATACATGTAAGCCTGGACCTGCTGACGAGGAAAAGTTACTGGCTAACACAATCTCCAAGGTGTTGTTAGCGGCTATTTTAAGTGTTACCCTACCCGACACATTGTAGTTGCCAAGCCCGCTAAACTCACCATTGAGCTCGCTTCCTGTACCTACAGTCAGTTCAAAGTTTTGGCTGTTGACACCATTAGTTGTGGCAGTAATCATCACAGAACCATTCGTTACTCCCGTCACTACACCGTTAGCGTCTACAGTGGCAATGGAGGGATCGTTACTACTCCAGGTATAGTTAGCTACGGTAAGGTTGGCACCATTGATATTTTGAGCAGTGGCAGTTAACTGTAAGGTGTTACCCACAGCTACATTGTTGGCGGGTGCCGTAATATTTACCATCGCTACAGCAGTCAGGCTATTCACCACGGTAATAATTAATTCATTACTGGTTACCCCCTCCTTTACGGCGGTTATTTTAGTTTGCCCCGCCCCTGTTGCGGTCACTGTTCCGTTGGCATCAATGGTAGCCACTTCAGAGTTGGTGTTTGTCCAAGCCACTTCACCTTCAAATTTATCATCAAAAGGATTTTGCAATATGGCGGTCACCTGACTGGTTTGGTTGGCAAGTAAAGCAGTTTTACTGGCAGTAATCTCAATAGATTTGATGCTGTCTTCTTTTACGTCTTCGCCTACACAACCAGGCAAAAAAAGCGTGCTTACAAAAAGCAGCAACCAATTATAAAGGGTTAATTTTTGAGTCATTGTTCATCAATAGTTTTATGTTTTATATAAAAATAGCGAATTACAATGAAGTAAAGTGTCAGGCAGGTTACATTTTATAAAAAAAGTTGAGGAGCTAAAAGGTGTTGGGTAAGTTATGCCCTAATTGGCATCTATAGTTAGCCTATGTTTATTACATTTGACACAGCGAAACAGGTATCCTTGAATATCTCCAGGCTTTGTTAATAAACCTTGTAATTCTGTCTGAGATATATTCCACCTGCTTTGAATGTCGCTTAAATCTGGCATTAATTCTTCCTGAAGGTGAGCAATTTCTTTCCAACCTACATAATCAATGATGGCACAAGGTTCGTTGCAGTGGCTAAGCCAGACTTCTTGTTGCCACCCTCTGTATCCAGGGGTTCTTTCCAGTAGCTCATCTATTACATCTGAGGCATAGTTAATAGTATGGGGAGTAGACGGGTCAGGCGATATTCCTTCTATCGCTAAATAGTCTTGCAAAGTACCTTGAAACCTTTGGGCTGCACTTCCATCTTTAATACACCAAGGACAAATGCCTCTGACTTGTGCTGTAGTGTAAAAAGGGCCTGTATAAACATAGGCTCGCTCTTGCTGACACACGGGGCAATGTGTTCTCTCTTTTTTGATTACCCCTAACCTTACCGGGTCAGGGTTGTATTTGAAAACGGGTAAATCACACATATTTAATTTTTTTAATCTTAGAAACCCTGACAGGGGCAAGCCTTAAGCGACAAGTCGCAAGTCCTTAGATACCAATGCCCCGCAAGCGGGATGTCGGCATAAGGCAAACCCTGTTTAATTACAACTCGTCACAGCAAGCTGCTATGGGTTCGGTTCACAGGTAGCTAATAATTCATAGCATACTCATTTTCAACTAGTTATAAATAACAACTATTTTTCCAGAAAGTAAATATTGGGATTATCTACTTGCTTGATTACCTCTAAAAACTCTGAAGGGGTCAAAAACTTTTGAAAAAACTCTTCCAAAGTACCTTCCTTTTTTATCTCCCAAAAATAAGTTTCATGATCTGTACTATACACCATGGGGTTATGGGGGCTTTTGTCAGACAAACAGATAAAATAATGATTAGGGAAACCATCTGTATTGCCAATAAACATAAACTCCAGCACCGCATCGTCAATAAACACCCTCACTTCTGCTTCTTCAATATCCCACTCCTCGTAGTCTTTGGTTCCTTTGGTAAAAGGAGTAAAAAGGGTATGCTCAAAACGAATATTTGTGTAACAAGTATTGGCAGGTGAGTAAAAATGCTGTACTGCATTTTTAAAAAATAGTGCCTGATGGTGTTCAAACAATTGCTTGTTTGTAGTTTTGAACTTTTCCAATTCATCACAAAAAGAATAAAAATCCTTGATAATGAGTGGCACAGGAAAATGAATACTTTGAATGTTGTCTTGTAGAGTTTTGCCCTGAAAATGAAACGTACCACCTAAAGCAGTGATACGTTCTCTAATGCTTTGGTTCATGTGTATTTAAATATTAGCAAAGGTGTAAAAAAGATATATAATACAGCCCATCTTTGCCAAAAAAAGCCTCGGATTAATTCATCGTTTTGCCTTCATCAATGCCGGAATCACATAACGAGGCATAATCTCGTCGCGGTATTTCAACCACAAACGTCCTTGTCCATAATTACCCGCATTAATTACCGTAACCAAGTCAAGTTTTGGAACCACAAAAATGAGTTGTCCACCATTGCCTGCGGCATAAAAGCAGCGAAATTTTTCACCCTCTACTTCAAAACGATGAATCCACCAATTATATCCATAGTTTTTATAGCTTGCATTGTGCATGGTAGCTTTGCCTTGGGTAGCTTGCTGTACCCATTTTTCCGAAATAACCCGTTTGCCTTTCCACACCCCTTTATTCGCAAACAATTGACCAAACTTGGCAAGGTCACGGGGACGCATATGAATGCCTCCTCCCAGGTAGCCGTTGCCCATAGGAGTCATGTTCATGGTATATTTTTTAATACCCAATGGTTCAAACAAATAGGTTTGTAAAAACTCATAACTGGGTTTGCGCGATACATTAGAGACTATTTGCCCCAGCAAATTCACCCCTCCTGTACAGTACACGGCTTTTTTACCTGGTTCACGTTTCATAGGCAAGTCAAGTGTAAACTTCACCCAATCAGGCTGGGCGTTTTGCTCTTGCATGCGGTCTTCGTGCCCTGGCGATTCGTAGTTGTCGTCGTTGCAGGCAAGCCCTGATGACATAGACATCAGGTCGCGGATTCGAATACGTTTTTTGCGGTCGCCTACATGTTTGATTGAACCTTTATATTCAGGAAAAAACGTGAGTATTTTTTGGTCTACATTGCTCAATAAACCTTGATCAAGCGCCAAGCCTACCATCGTTGATGCCAAACTTTTACCTGCCGATCGGGTGTCGTGGTACTGGTCGCGGTGGTGTCCGTAAAAATATTCTTCTAACAAGAGCTTATTGTTTTGCATAATAAGTATGCTATGCAGGTAGATATATTTTTGAGTCAGAATTTTTTCCATGAGCGCCTTAATTTTGCCCATGTCTGCTCCTTGCTTTTCCAACGAAGCAGTTTGCCAACCATCATGCAATTGGGGAGGAGTTTGATAGGCATAGGTTTTTTGCCCCACACGAGGACGCACCAATATGTCCTTTTTAGTATCTACTTTGTGTAACACTTTGCCTGTCATTCCATGCACTCGAAACTTCACATGCAAAGTTTTGCCATCTTTTGCCAGCATTCCCTTAAACATAGGCTTGGTAGTATCTCTGCCATAAATGAGTACTTGCCTTTGTTTTTGTACAATCTCACGTATTCGGATAAAAATGCCTTGGTTTCGTTCGGGGTTATGAATAAATCCCTTAAAATTACCGCCTTTTTTTGGGCGAATGACTAAGTAAAAGGTCAATCGCTTCAACTGAACTTCACGCACTCCTTCCCAGCCACTATTTTTGGGGTGTAGCTCTACCGGGGCTACATAACCATACTGCCGCCAAAAGCCTTTGATTATTTTTTGTTGAGGGTTTTGCGCATCTCTGGCAAACTCCCCATCAAACTTTGCTTTTTTCCAACGAATGGTAAACTTCCCATGGCGATATTTTACCGGAATGTTTTTCGTACCTAACTGGGCTTTCCAGTTTTTTCCTTTGGGGTAAATGCGCAATTTTTTCACCAGCTCTCTAGGCTCTTTGAGTACCACCTTCCATACTCCTTTTGCACTGGGTATGGTGGGAGGTGTAGTTTGGGCCTGGCAAGCCAAAGCCGATAAAATAAGGAATGTAATGACTTGAATTGTTTTCATGAATATATGGTTTATGTATAAATGGTAAGCCATTTTTAGCGAATACGATTACTGTAGTACAAACGAATGCCAAACGTGAGCATCAGACTTGCCACAAACAACACCAGTAATACAGGTAGTTGTTGGGTTTGTTGTTGCCAATAAGCCCTGATTGCCAAACTTGCCCATAGCACAGTGAGTATTCCACAAAAAAACAATGATAATTTTTGCATTATGTACTTACGTTTACTCAAAAATAAGCTGTGCTACCTCACAAGCGAAAGTCTCTGTGACCAATGGCTATATAACTGGACAAACTGCTATGCATGTTCTGCTATAATCTACTAAATTGAACATTGTATATTTTTATATAAAATAATGTTTAAAACACAATTCAAAAGCAATGTATGGGCATTGTTAGCCTTTTCGTTGGCATTGGTAGGGCTCACAATATGGTCGGTTACTTCTGCACAAAACTTTTATGTATTTGACCTGCTATATGGCCAAGATGTAACCCCGATAAAACGTCTGGAACTCAAGAGCATTAATGAAGCATCGCCTTGGCAACAAAAAATTAATTTTCACCAAAAAAGCGGAACATACCTACTCAGAGGAGAAGTAGATTTAGCCAATGCTTCTGACAAGCATCTGGGCATGTTAGTAGTTTTGCAAGCTTCTTATAAACTCTATTGGGACGGGCAACTCATTGAAACAAATGGCGTTGTGGGTGATAGTAAAACCAGTGAAGTACCCGGAAAAATGAATAATACGGTGATTATTCCCCGTGCTTTGACTACCCAAGGCAAACATCAGGTATTGTTTCAGTTGTCAAACTACCACCGCTCATCTGCCAACAGCTTTCGTTTGTTACTGGTGGGCACTTATGATCAACTCACTCAGCGTCCGCTTATTTTTACCGCTATCTTGTACATTTTAGCAGGCAGTTTTTTTACCATTGCTATTTATTACTTGCTACTTTACCTCATTGCCTATCGGCAAGCGTCTTTGCTGGTGTTTGGCATGTTAAGCCTCTGTTTTTGTTTATTAACCTTGTTTGAACATAGCAAACCAATTTACCAATACCCCTACCCCTGGCACCTTACTCGCTTAATGATTATTGACGCCTTAAGTTATGCCATTAGTTACCTCATTGTTTTATTTTTTCTCTTACGTTTTCAACCACCCCGACAACCCCTCATTTTACTGGTGCTTACCTTGTTGCTGGTAAGCATGCACCAGCTCAACTTCAACCCAGAAGGTGTTTTTTATATGTACATATCGGCACTGTTCATTGCTTTGCTCATTATTATAAGGGCTATGTGGCAAAAGCAAAGGGGGAGCTTAGAAGCCTTTAGTGGCATCCTTGCGTGTTTTATTAGTCTCAACTACTACGATTTGACCTTGTTTCTGGGCTTTTTTGGACTGATTGTTTTTATGTTAATTTCCTTGAGTATTCAACTCAAAGCCCAACAGCAAACCGAAAAAAATGCCTTGCTTCGATCAAGTAGATTAGAGATAGAACTGCTTAAAAAACAGTTACAACCTCATTTTCTGATGAACACCCTTACTTCTGTCATTGGTTGGATAGAAGCCGAACCTGCTACCAGTGTAAAACTGATAGAAGCCCTGGCAGATGAGCTGAAAATTTTGCTTCAGATCGCTTCTGAAAAACTCATTACTTTATCGCAAGAGATTGCTTTATGCCAAGCACATATTGCTGTAATGCGTTACCGCAAAAATACAGTTTATACCCTGGAAGTACAGTATGAAAAAGAGGATGTAATGATTCCTCCTGCTATTTTTCATACGCTGCTCGAAAACGGCATCACCCACAGCGATGCTCATGCAGGAGGGTTGGTTTTTATGCTTAAGCAACAATTGCACGCCCAAGGCATTACTTATGTCTTTACTTCCAAACATCGTCAAAGTAAAAACGAAATCACCACTACAGGCACAAATGGCACTGGGCACCGTTACATCAAAGCCAGGTTAGACGAAAGTTTTTCGGGGCGGTGGGAGTTTTATTCAGAAAATACCCCAAATGGTTGGCAAGATGTCATTCACCTAAAAAAATAGCCAGACAAATGAAAATAGTAATCGTAGAAGACGAGTTTCCCATTTTACAGTTAATCAAAAAACACCTCAAAGACATCCTTGTTGGACAAATCACCCAAATCCATGAGTTTTCATCGCTTGATGCGGCACAACAATACCTAAAAATCAACTTGGTAGACTTATTATTACTTGACCTAAACCTGAATGGCAAAAATGGTTTTGACCTACTCACTCACCTGGTGGCAGAATCATTTCATACCATTGTTATTTCAGCCTATCAAGAGCGTGCTATAGAAGCCTTCGAGTACGGGGTACTTGACTTTGTCCCCAAACCGTTTAACCGGGACAGGCTACAAAAAGCCTTCGATCGTTTGCAACTAGCACAGGCAAATCATTTAAAATTTTTAGCCATCAAACACAGTGGGCGTATCCGTTTGGTACCTATAGAGGAGGTAATGTATGTACAAGGTGCAGGCAATTACTCTGAGGTGTTTCTTAAAAATGGCGAAAAAGTATTGCACGACAAGGCATTAGACAAATTACATCATTTATTACCCCCAAGCTTTGAGCGTATCCATAAGTCGTACCTTGCCCAAATGAACGAAGCCAAAGATATTTGTATTTATCAAGGAAGCAAGTATGAATTAGTCTTGACAGATGGTACCAGCTTGCCCATTGGTAGAACCAGGTATAAGTATTTAAAAGAAAAATGGGTTTAACTTTTTGCCAACCTAAGGCAGTAGTACGTTCTTGCATACTTTGTTTCACAAATATGATGGGTGAGCCAAAGAATATCAAAAATACAGAAAATGCTCAAGGTGGCCTAAGTACTCTTTAGACACAAGAGAGGCAGCATTTGCTAAAAAATGATCCTTGATTAACTCATCGTTTTTCTCTTCGTCTTCATCATCAGGCAAAGGATACTGGAGCGACACATTGATGAGTTCAATACAAAGTAAGAAAAAATGGCGCAAGGTGGGAGCAATTGCTAGAGGCTTGCGGGCTTCTATAGACGCAAAAATTTCGTTATGATGAGTGTGCGCAATGATAGGGTCGTCATTGAGGTGAGCAAAGACAAACTGCCCTGCTTCTAAATGTAAACCTTCTTGATACCTCTCCAAACGCTCAACAGCAACAAAGGCTATGTTATGAACAATCAGATGAAAGCCCCAAGCGTAGTTTTTGTATAAATACTCAAAGGTAGGCGACAGAATAATACCAGTACGCAAAGTGCCAACAGTATTTACTTTGGTAAGAGTGCCTACATAAGCATCAGGATGAGAGCTTAAGGTCTCATAGAGCTTTTGAAAAACATGAATGGTTTTTTGATCATACATTGGCAACGCTATTAATTTTGCATTAAAGTACAATTATAAGTTTAACTTTTTGCCATCAAAGTAGTTTAAAGTGGTGTCTCCAGGGTTAAAAATATTTTTTAGCCTGAGCAATGGAATTCATACTCTCACATTGATTTTGCATTTACCCTCATAGCTTGTGTATATTTGCAAAACTTTAATAGCACCTCAACAGATACTTATGAAGATCAGGGATTTTGTAGACCACTATACTAAAGACAGCCTCACCCAAATGCTCGCCCAATACCTCAGCTCCAGCACCCCCGAACGTGTTCAGGTCAAGGGACTGGTAGGAAGCCTGGACTCAGTAATGGCAAGTGCCACCTATAAAATTCATACTGAGGCAAACCAACGTATTAATCATATTTTGGTACTGCACGACCGAGACGAAGCCCTGTATTTTTACAATGACTTGCAAAACCTACTGGGCAAAAAAAATATTTGGTTTTTTCCTTCTTCTTACAAACGCCCTTACAAATTTATGGAGGTCGAAAATGCCAATATACTGGAGCGTGCCGAGGTACTCAACCGCATCAACCAACAAATAAGCAACCCTCAGGTAGTAAGTATTGATGCTGGCAAAGCCAATGAAGAAAACCCCACCAATCAGGAGGGGTTTATGATAGTAACCTACCCCAGCGCTTTAGTCGAAAAAGTAATCAATAAACGGTCTTTACTGGAAAATACATTTACCGCCGAAGTAGGCGAAAAAGTAGACATTGAGTTTCTTGCCGAAATACTACATACTTACGATTTTGATAAAACCGATTTTGTATACGAAGCTGGACAGTTTTCTATCCGGGGGGGGATTGTCGATATTTTTTCTTACTCAAACGACTATCCTTACCGTCTTGAGTTTTTTGACGATGAGCTGGAAAGTATTCGTTTGTTTGACCCTGAGAGCCAGCTTTCTATAGAGCAGGTAAGCCAAATAGCCATTATTCCCAATGTGCAAACCAAATTGGTGCAAGAAGTTCGTGAGTCGTTTCTCAACTTTGTGCCCAACAATACCAAGGTATGGCTCAAGGACTATGATGCTACAATGGATGTTATCCGAAAGAGTTTCACGAAAGTGGCAAACAATTTTAAAGAGATTCTGGAAAAAAGCGGCAATACTCAAGTCATCAATGACCCTGACGTGCTGTTTGAAACACAGGCCTCTTTCGAGGAAAAGCTACTAGAGTTTACCACAGTTGAATTTGGTAAGCGGTTTCACTTTAAGTCAGACAAACGCCTGGTACAAGAGGCAAAGCCCCAACCTTCGTTTAATAAAGACTTTGCGCTCCTCATTGACGACCTCAAAGAGCGGCAAAGTCAAGGCTACGCTAACTTTATTGCTGCCGACTCGTTGCGCCAAGTAGAACGCCTTCACGTAATATTTGACGAGCTTGACCCAAATATAAGTTTTGAAGCCCTGGGAGTATCCCTTCGCGAAGGTTTTGTGGATCATGTCAACCGTTTTGTGTGTTATACTGATCACCAGATTTTCGAACGTTTTCATAGGTATAGGGCAGGCAAACGTCACTCCAAGTCAAAGGCACTCACTATGAAGGCGCTTAAGGCACTTAACCCTGGTGACTATGTGACCCATGTAGACTATGGAGTAGGCAGGTTTGCCGGGCTTGAAAAGGTAGAAGCCAATGGCAAAGTACAAGAGGCGGTTCGCCTGGTATACCGCGACGATGACCTACTATACGTGAGTATTCACTCATTGCATAAAATCAGCAAATACTCAGGCAAAGATTCTGCTCCTCCAAAAGTACACAAGCTAGGTTCGCCTGAATGGGAAACCAAGAAGAAACGGGTAAAAAAACGAGTTCTCGACATTGCCGAAGATTTGATAGAACTATATGCCAAACGTAAATCTGCCCCAGGTTTTGCTTTTAGTCAAGACAGCTTCCTCCAGGCAGAGCTGGAGTCTTCTTTTATATATGAAGATACCCCCGACCAGGCAAAAGCCACCGCTGATGTGAAAGCTGACATGGAGCAAAATAGTCCTATGGATCGTTTGGTTTGTGGTGATGTTGGTTTTGGTAAAACCGAAGTGGCTATTCGAGCAGCGTTTAAGGCAGTATATGATGGCAAACAGGTGGCAATATTGGTACCTACTACCATTCTCGCCCTGCAACATTACAAAACCTTTAAAAACCGACTGGAAAAATTCCCCTGTAATATAGAGTATATCAACCGTTTTAAAACCAGTAAGCAAATCAAAGCAACCCTGAAAGAAGTAAACGAAGGCAAAGTAGATATCTTGATTGGGACTCATCGTATTGTAAATAAAGATGTCCAGTTTAAAGACCTTGGGCTGCTGGTGATAGATGAAGAGCAAAAATTTGGGGTAAAAACCAAAGAACGCCTGAAAGAAATGCGAGTAAATGTAGATGTACTTACACTTACGGCTACGCCTATTCCCCGTACCCTACATTTTTCACTAATGGGTGCCCGTGACTTGTCTATTATCCAAACCCCACCGCTCAACCGCCAACCGGTGACTACCGAACAACATACCTTTAACGATGAGGTTATTCGAGACGCCATCAGCTTTGAGCTACGCCGAGGCGGACAAGTGTTTTTTGTACATAACAGAGTCAAAGATATTATATCAATAGCCAATAATGTACTTAAGCTAGTACCTGATGCCCACGTGGGGGTTGCTCACGGGCAAATGGAGGGACCTAAGCTAGAGAAAACTATGATGAAATTCATCGAGGGCGAATATGATGTGTTAATTTCTACCAATATTATAGAAGCCGGACTGGATGTACCCAACGCCAACACCATTATTATAGACATGGCGCATACCTTTGGGCTTGCCGACTTGCACCAAATGCGGGGAAGAGTGGGGCGCTCTAACCGTAAAGCCTATTGTTATCTGCTTGCGCCTGCGTCTACTTTACTCAATGTAGAGTCACGTAGAAGGTTGTCAGCTTTGGAGGAGTTCTCTGACTTGGGCGATGGTTTTAAAATTGCTATGCGTGATTTGGATATCAGAGGCGCAGGTAATTTGTTAGGTGCCGAGCAAAGCGGTTTTATTAGTGACCTAGGGTTTGAAATGTACCACAAAGTATTAGATGAGGCAATTCAAGAACTTAAAGAAACCAAATTTAGGGAGTTATTTGAAAGTGAACTTGCTATCAAGGAAATCAAAACGGACTGTGTGATAGAAACCGATTTGGCCATTTTAATTCCTGAAAACTATGTTACAAACATCACTGAAAGGCTTAGTTTGTATACTACCCTTGATAACATTAAAGAAACAGAAGAGCTCAATAAGTTTAAAATCTCGGTTCAGGACAGGTTTGGCAACCCACCATCAGAGGTAAACGATTTGATAGAAACTGTCAAGCTAAGGTGGGAAGCAGAACGTTTGGGGATGACCAAACTTACGCTTAAAAATGGGGCAATGAAAGGCTATTTTAACTCTGAAAATGACGACTATTTTAAGTCTGATACCTTTGGCAAAATCATCCGGTATTTGCAGCAAAACCCTCAAAAAACACGCTTAAAGGAACATAAGCAAAAACCAATTATTATATTTGCCGAGGTAAATTCAATTCAGCAAGCGATCTCTATACTATCCTCTATAAAATAGCGTTGATAAGGGGAGTAAAAAACAAAAAATACAAAAACTTTCACCAAAGGATATACGTTGAATTTGGCATAATAAGTGTACTTTTGTATTTATACGCTTTAAATTTTCTATCAATAAATTTAAGTTTAAACAGGTTATGAATAATAAAATGCAGCTCTTTAAGCAATTTTGTCTGTTTGCAGTTTGCTCTACGATGCTGACCTCTTGTTTTTTGTTTAACCGGGAACCCAAAGGCTTACAAAACAGTAAGAACGTTCACCGGAAGAACCAAAAGAGTATGGTAACGGGAGTAAAGTATAACGTAGAAGCAGGTGAAAAAGGCTCTGAGTATAGCTTCAAAGTATCAGAGTACGAGGGACAACCCGATGCTCCTAATATGGTGTTTATTGAAGGAGGGCGCTTCACCCTTGGTTCTTCTGAAGAAGATATTATGTTTTCTCACGATAACGTAGAAAGAACCGCCAGTATTCAGTCTTTCTTTATGGACCAAACCGAAGTGGCCAATATCCACTGGTTAGAATATATGGCATATTATGAAAACCCAGACAACTCATCTCGTCTCCCTCCCGGTTTTACTGACCTAAAAACATACAGAGATCAGGTTTTGCTTCCTGATACTACTGTTTGGGCAAGTGAACTCGCCTATAACGACTCTTACGTAGCCAACTATCTACGTTATCCTGGTTTCCGTTTCTTTCCTGTAGTAGGTATTTCCTGGGTACAGGCACAAGACTTTTGTCGCTGGCGTACAATGGTTGTAAACGAGAACCTGGCACTACAGGCAGAAAAGTCTGGTAAAATCGAATCTGTACCTGACTTTGCCAATGGCGAAAAATTACCTTTGGAGTCTGGTGTAGTTGTACCTGATTTCCGTTTACCAACTGAAGCTGAGTGGGAATATGCTGCTAAAGCTTTAATTGGAACTCAATATAATGACGAAAACCAATCTAACGGACGTATTTATCCCTGGGATGGTCACTCTGTAAGAAACCCTTACGATACTAAGAAGTACCCAATGGGTTATATGCTTGCCAACTTTAAGCGTGGTCGTGGTGACTATGCTGGTATTGCTGGTAAACTAAATGATGGTGCTTTGATCACTGAATATGTATTTGCTTACCCTCCTAACGACTATGGTTTGTACAATATGGCAGGTAATGTAAGTGAATGGGTAGAGGATGTATATCGTCCAAACTCTTTCCGTGATGTAGATGATTTGAACCCTGTTCGTCGTCAACGACTTGATAGTACTAAGCTTAACCCTGATACCTCTAAGAGTGTATACAGCGATGATAAAAAGCCTTATAACCCTGCCAACTCACAAGGAAACACTACTTTGAACTCATTAGTAAATGATGATGTTCGTGTATACAAAGGTGCTTCTTGGAAAGATGTGGCTTACTGGTGTTCTCCTGGTACTCGTCGTTTCTTAGATAAAAATGGTCGTACTGCTGCTATCGGTTTCCGTTGCGCAATGATTATGGCTGGTGAAAGAGACGGAGAAACTCGTAGAAAAAATAAATAATATTACTGAATATACTTTTGTTAAAAAAAGGGTAGTCAATTTGATTGACTACCCTTTTTTTTATTAGAATAATATCAAAAAGCAATGTAAGCCTTGGATACCAATGCATATAAGTACAATTGGGATATAAGAACTTACTTTATTTATATTATCAAGATAGAACTAAATATGCCTAATGAGTAGGTGTCACAGCCATATGAATGAGTTACTCTTACTTGTAGCACCGATATACATCGGTATCTAAGGACTTATAGCTATTGCGGCTACTTATGTACCTGTTTTTTACTCTTCTCATCACTCAAGCTCTTCATAAACACCACCAATGCAGCTTGTTCTGCTTCTGTAAGGTTTAGCCTATCAGGTGGTAATGTTTGTAAGGGTTGGTTAATACCGATGCCAGCCCCTCCCCCTCGGTTATAAAAATCTACCACCGACTCTAGTGTGGGATATGCTCCATTGTGCATATAAGGTGCTGTTTGTGCTACATTGCGCACGGTAGGCGTCTTAAAGAAAAACTTACGTTCGTTTACCTTAAATAAGTGATACCTGCCCAAGTCGGGGTCTATAGTGGCATTGGCAGTATCAGGCTTTTGGGGCACAGCCAGCATTTCCAACTCGGTTTCACGAAAATTAGGTGGTATGGTGCCATTAAAAGTGGGAGGAAAATGACAGGTAGCACACTTCGCTTTACCCATAAACAAATTAAAACCCTTGACTTCTTTCTCAGTCAAGGTTTGCTCTTGTTGGTTCAGGTTACGGTCAAACTTAGAGTTAAACGGTGCCAGACTTCTTATATAACTGGCAATGGCATGACGAATGTTAAGGTCGTTTACACCACGCTTATACAGTTTTTCAAACGTTGTTTTATAGTCTACAGTGCGGTTAATGAATGCTTTTATACTTGCCAGATCGGTATGAAACTCTTTGGTGTTTTTTACTACCGAAACTATTTGCCCTTCTAAGCTACCTGCCCGCCCATCATAAAAAAACTTCTGTTGCAAAGCAGCATACAATAATGTAGGACTATTGCGGGTTTGTCCTGTGGGCGTCACCAAGCCATCACTAAAACCTTTTTTTGCCTGGTGACAACTGGCGCAGCTCATGGTCTTGTCTGCCGACAGGTTTACATCGTTGAACAAGCGTTTGCCCAAGGCTACCTTGTCGGCAGAATGTACCCCTAGTTTGGGATCAGAGAAATAGGCAAGGTTAAAAGTTTTGTCTGAAAACAAAGAGGTAGCCTCATGATTAAGCGCCAGCGTAAAAGGAAACTGCACTTGCCAGACGTCTACAGTTTTTACCCACAGCTTAAGTTGAGGATGGGTGTGTTGTTGAATAAAAGCATAACGGTCAAACTGATTAAAGTCTCCTTTGAGGGCAGCTACACTTTGGTCAATGGCCTGCCTCCATTGTTTGAATAAAGTACTGTCTTTAAACTCAGGTTGGAATATTTGTAAATAGTCCTGAAGGCGTTCGTATATCCAGGCACTTTCGCTGAGCGATTGCTCTAGTACAGGTGAGTCAAACCCAGTAACACCAGTGAGCGCTACTCTGGCGATGGCATCACGCAAGAGCCATAAAAAATGATAGGGCTTATGAGAAGTAAAACGGGTGTTTTTTCTGATAAGTTTGAGACGGTTGCGGGTAAGCGCTGCATTTTTTTTGATGGCTGCTTTATCCAGGCTATCAGTAAATATTTGCTCTTCTAATACCTGGAAACCTGCCGGTTTTTTCACCTTTATATCGGTGGCATCTTCTTCTACTACCTTGAGTATATTGGGCTGGTTCAAAAACTTATAATTTTCTATTTCCATAAAAGCCAGCACAGGCTCAGCGTATTTAAAATATTGACGGGCTTTTAGGTAATATTTTTCCAGGGCTTTTCTGGAATTGGCTTGCTCCAGGCTATCAAGCCAGTCAATGCATTGACTAATGTCTTGAGTGTATACTTGTTGAACCTTTGCAAAGTAATCGGTTTTGTGAACAGTGTTGGATGGATCTTTGGCAGCACAGCCAACCAGCCAACCTCCTATGGTAAGGGCAAGGGTGAACCTGAAAAGCAGTTTCATAACATTCATTAAAAAAAACAGAGAAACAATAAATAAACAAGAGCAAGCTCCCAACAAGCTTGCTCTGTTTGTGTTGAGGTGAAAACACCTCTGGGGGATAGAATCACGTGATTTATCTTTTCAATCCATTTACAACATACATTACGCTACCTTCGTTGCGGTTAGTTAAGTCAGGATTGGCTTTAGGGTCAGTAAATTTGTCGTTAGTCCACCCGTGGTTTTGAGTCATTAACAAGAAAGTTTCCGGCTTTCCTACAATGTCCGAAATATCAATCATTCCGGTAAGCTCCCAGGTTTTGGTAGATAGTCCATAACCAGCCTTGGCAGCACTTGCCTGATCACACTCTAATACTACTTTTAACTCACCTGTGTTTAGGTTGTACTGATACAAACGAGCATAGTGAGTTTTTTCAGGGGTATCAGGGTAGCCGTTTGGATCTTCCTGAATATAAGCATAGTTTTCTGTGACCAAAATGTTATCAGGGCTATGAAAAGCCTTGGCAACACCCGTGAGGTTGTCACCATCTAATACACAAGTGATTTTTCCGGCTTGAGTAGGGTCATTTTCGTTCAATACTACCTTGTATATTCTTCCATAGAAAGTACCTTTGTCTTTCAAGCCGTCTTTTTTTCTTCCGGTTACAGCAAAATAAACCTCACGGTTGTTTTGTGCCGAACCTCTTCTCCAGTCAACGTCTTCTAAACGAGAAAAGCCCATTACCCCTTTTTGCTTGGCCTCAGCATCCAACAAGTCTATGTTAGTCTCGGTCAATTGTACAAACTCCATATCGTAAGCTTGTCCTTCCTTCATATCCATTTCAAAGTTGATTCCCGCTGAGGTAACCTTCAAACCATACAGTTTACCTCCGGTCAAATCGCCACGGGCACCTACATACATGCCCAACTGACCAGATGGCACATCATTGTCAGAGTGGTCATCACCGATAAAAGCCACTGTTTTATCAGCGTAGGCATCTTTGCCTATCAATACTGCGTTTTCAGTAGACCATTGCCCAAAAGCAGGCAACATTGAAGCAGTTGAAGCAGTATTGGCATCTTTGTAAGGGTCTGTTACAAATACACCTTTAGAAGAACCACCCCACTCGCCACCAGACAAGTACAAAGGACCAAAGCCGTGCTCTTCGGGGGTAATCATTGAACCAGAACATTGAGCAGTAGAAGCCGTAGCAGCTGCGTTCAGTATGTACTCCCCTTTGATAGGTTTAAAAGTAGCGTCCAAGGTGATACGTGAAACAGAATAATCGGCCTCTATATTGTTGATCAGGGTATAGGTACCATCTGTGTTTTTCAACAACCCGGCACCATCAGCCATAGACCCATACACAAAATCAGGAGTTTCAGTAAGTTGATCTTCTGAAGATAATATAGAGTGTATGCTTACATTCGAAAACTCATTACTCAACTTCAAAAATGAGGGAGTTTTTGAGTGTGTAGCCAAGACTATTTGAGATGTATCTACGTTATTTTCATCTTTCTTACAAGCTAACAGGCTTACAGCCAATACACTAACAAGCAAGTATAGTTTTATAGATTTCATTGTAGTATAATAATAGATTTGAGTGATGTTTAAAGTCACAAACGTAGAGGTTTAATGTTAACCAAAGACTGTTTCGATTTTAATGCTAAGTTAAATATGCGGGTAAAGTAGGGGCTTATGGGGTAAAATAGTTAATACACTCTTAATACTTAATCATTTGTTTTTTAGGATATGCATAGAGTCCCAAAAAAACTGCTTATCCCAATATGTACTCCACCAATAAAAAAAGCCTTTGAAAACTGAGGAGTTTTCAAAGGCTTTTGAATGGGCTATATAGTCAATGTTACATCTTAGAAAACTGACGTAAAAAACGGATGTCATTTTCGGTAAACAAACGTAAATCGTTGATTTGATACTTAAGCATTGCAATGCGCTCTATACCCATACCAAAAGCAAAGCCCGTATACTTCTCTGGGTCAATGCCACAATTGGCAAGCACGTTAGGATCTACCATACCACACCCCATGATTTCTACCCAGCCACTGTATTTACAGACATTACAGCCTTTGCTATCGCAAATAAAGCAGGAGATGTCTACCTCAGCACTAGGCTCAGTAAACGGAAAATAAGAGGGACGGAAACGAATTTTAGTATTTTTACCAAACATTTCTTTGGCAAAATGATACAAGGTTTGCTTCAGATCGGCAAAACTCACATTTTCATCGACATACAATCCCTCTACCTGATGAAACACACAATGAGCTCTTGCTGAAATGGCTTCATTACGAAAAACCCGTCCTGGTGACAAAGTACGAATGGGAGGCTTTTGATTTTCCATCACCCGTATTTGTACCGACGAAGTATGGGTACGCAAGGCAATGTCGTCGTTTTTGTCTTCACCTTTGCCTTGTTTCTCTATAAAGAAGGTGTCCTGCATTTCGCGGGCAGGATGGTTGTGTGGAAAATTCAACGCCGTAAAGTTGTGCCAGTCGTCTTCTACCTCTGGTCCTTCAGACACATTGAAACCTATGCGCTCAAATATTTCTACAATACGGTTACGGGTAAGGGTAAGTGGATGTACCGTGCCTAGTGTATGGGGTACTGTGGGCAAGGTAGCATCTATAGGCGCACTATTTCCCCCTTTCTTTTTAGGGCGTCCAATATCGGCTAGTTTCTCTTTAAACTTGGTTTGAGCAGTATCTTTGAGTTGATTAATGGCTGCCCCAAATGCTTTGCGTTCTTCATTGGGGATATTTCTCATTTCTCCAAAGAGTTCCCCAATTTTCCCTTTGATAAAAACTCTCTTGAATTCTTCCAGTTGTTCACGGGTTTCAATGGCATAATCTTCTACCTCTTGCAAAACCTCTTTGACTTTATCCATAGGTGCCATAACAATCAAAATGATAAAAAAGACTTAGTACACTGTAAAATAAATATCTTATGCTTTTTTCGGCTTCTTTTGCCCTCTGACTTCTCTTTACAAAAATCGCGTAGCTTTGGCTATGCTCTATTTGTAAAGATCGCCAGCAAACAAAATAAACTCGAACTAAATGACAACTTACTTAATTTACAATGTACTTAGTAATGGTTGAAAAATAAAGTATCCATTTGGAGATAGAGATTTGCTACTGAGGCGAGGCATTTTTTGCGCTCGTAGCAGCGCTACGGGCAATAAAAATAACGAAGCATCAGGAGTAAAGGTCATTTCCCAAATCGAAAGCTTACAGTCCCGATTCATCGGGGGTTATTTTTTGTCCATTACTTAAAGCCTAAAATTCAATAGTTTCGTTGAAACAAGCAAATATTTTAGGTAAAAGCTATAAACACAATGTAAGAAAAATGTAAGTTTTACTGGCTTTTTTCATCTCTATTTATATATTGCAAGTAATTAATTCAATCAATATTTCAAACTACTTCAAAACGAACAATGACAAAGTCACTATTACTATCATTGGTAATTCTTGTTGCCGGATTATTCACTGCCAATGTCCAGGCAAAAGGCTTTTATTAGTGAGGATGTAAAGGTTATAACACCTAAAAAATCAAAGAAACTTACTCGTAAGGAAAGAAGGGCTCTAAAAAAAACAAAAGAGAGAACTTCTCAAAAAGAGATTAGTCGACCTGAAAAAACAAATTAAGGAAGCCAAAGCAAACCTGCCCTACCAGAGCAGAGCGTAAGAGTTTTACCAAGGCTCAGAAAAAAGAGTACCGCCAAAATAAACGGCTCTATGGGTACGCTAGTGTTAGCTGTAGTTTTGTGGGTATTCTTAGGGAGTTTAGGTATTTAGCGTTTAAGGCAAAACCTATTATAATTGTAGGCTACCTTTTTACTTTTGGTGGATTTTTTGGTATTATTCCATTGATAGATATATTCCACATGCTGATCAACCCTGCCCATTATGAAGGAAACAGTAAATTATTTGCCGCATTTGGAGCAAAATAAAACTTAAAAATACTACCCCTATTGACATTGAAAGCTCTTGTTCAAAATTAAATTACGCCAGGGCTTTTTTGTATCCCTACAGGTTATATTAGTATATACTAAAGTAAATAATATATAAAACAACTATACTTTTTATCAGAACCACGTATTAGAAGTAATTAGTAACAAAAAACGGTTATAAAACATCAGGTACATAATGATCAATATTTACATAGTCTTAGAATACTAAAACAACAAACATGAGAAAAATTGCCAAAGTATTTACCCTTTTACTAGTAGTAGTGGCATTTGCTGCTCCTTCCAAGTCATTTGCTCAAGATGGCAAGAAAAACGTATTTAAAGTAAACTTACTTAGCCCTATTGTGGGTAGTTACAATTTCTTTTATGAAAGAGCACTTGGCTCAAAAACAAGTTTACAATTAGGTGCTGGATTTGTAAGCCTTACCGCAAGTGGTACTGGTATTACAGGATTTAGTGTAACGCCTGAGTTTAGATTTTATCCTAGTGGTAATTCTCCTAAAGGTTTTTATTTAGCTCCTTTTGCACGTTACAATAGTTTATCATTAACAGTAACTGATAACAGTGGTAATGAAGGGAAAGCCACCCTTGCTAGTATGGGTGGTGGTTTAAGTGTTGGTTATCAGTGGATTTTTGGAGACATCGTTTCTTTAGATTTATTTGCTGGTCCTGTATTTAACGCTTCTAGTAACGTAACAGTAGAAACCAACGGGTTTACAGAAGACAGCTTTTCAACAGGTAGTTTTTCTGGTGGCACAGGCGTACGCTTTGGGCTTACCTTAGGAGTAGCCTTCTAAACAAAAGAATCTAATAATTTTCGTTTTATAACCAATTGAGCCAGGTACTACATGTGCCTGGCTTTTTATGTGAATGTGGTAACGGATAAAACACTCACTTTTTGTATTTCCTCTCATTATCAAGCAAAAACTCCTTGATTTTCTGATGGTACTTGGCAATCTTCTTCAGGTTGTACTTTTGTGTCTGGTAAGCGGCATGTCGCCTACCGCCAGTATAAAAAATACGCCCCATCCCTAGTCCAGTCAATATGCCTGAAGCATAGTATCCATTCAGTACACTAAACACTCCAAATGTGAGCGAACCCAAGGTAAGCACACTGGACGATACCCCCCGCCAAAAAACACCTGCATACATTTGCCCTGCTCCAGGGAATATCCACGAAATTGTTTTGGCTTTTTTTATACTCTTAAAAGGCTTTTTTTCTACAAACCCATACAGTGCTTCAATGTTTTGATCTGACTGATGCAGTTTGATGTACCTGACACATAATTGTTTGGCTTTGTTCCATTGGTAAGTTTCGTTGAGGGCAAGTATTTCCAAAAACATCACCCTTTGCACCTTGATTGAGTCTTTGATGGTATTTTTGATGATGTTAATAAATTTAAGTGATTGCTTATACTGCTGCGCCAAATAAGCATTGAGGGCAACTTCATATAACAACAAATAGTTAACAGAATCTTGCGCAGGCAATAACTCGGCGCGTTCTACGGTTTCTTGTGCCAAGGTAAACTGTTTGAGTCTTTTGTGGCAATAAGCTTTGCGTAGTAAAGCCTCATTGGCAATGCTTTTATCTTTGGTCAAAAATACCACCCTTTCATAGGTGAGTTGGGCTTGTTGGTATTGCTTTTGGGCAAATAGTTGGTTGGCTTTTTTTAGGTAATGATGTATCACCGTTTTTGCTGTATGATGGTTGGTAAGGCTGTCTTGGGCATTACTGAAAGACCAACCGCAGAGGCACATCCAAATTAAATAAAACCTCATGGCGAATTGTTTCATATACTTCACGTTGTTGCATTTTTACAGATAATACACTCCCCCAAATATTGCCAATGTAAAAAAAGGAAAACAGGGCGCCATAAATAATAAACCGGGGACTGGCCGCACCATCTTTGATCAAAGCCTCAGCAGCTTGAGCACCCATAAATAAGTTTTGAAAAAGCATGCTTAAACCCTGGCTGGTGTTGCCTGCATACATTTTGCCAGTGCCAGGTACTACAGCCGACAAGATACCTGCTACCAAAGGCGAACGTTGGGGTATTTTTTTTAATTTTTGGGCAAAACTCAACAGCTTTTTTTCCTGACTGGCAAAGGCGGCGTATTGGAAACTGAACGCCCGGCTTCTTTGCTCAAACTGCACATAGTCTTTTTGCAACAAGGCAATGCCTGCCTGCTGAAATTGCCTTAACTCATGCTTTAAACTATCTGAAGGAAGAAGCTGAAGGGTGTCAAGTGCCTGATGTGCGGCGGTATAACGACGAACTCGTGTAAACTCAAGGCTTTGGTAAAAACGGGCTTTATCGTATAACTTGAAATCGGGGGTGACCCAACCAAGAGCCAGGGCAGCAGAGTCTGGTTTTGCCAGTCGGCGATAAGCCATGCCTGCATTGATTGCCAGACGGCTTTGTTGGGTATTGGTAGTAAACTTAGGGCGTAGCTGTTGGGCCAATAGCACTACATTGGCGTATTGCTTTTGACTGACCAAGTACTGCATAAACCTTATTTCTTCGTCAAAGGATGGAGAAACCTGCGCTTTTGCCGAAAGGCAACCAAAAATAAAGAACCACAAGAAGCCTGTAAACCTAATCAATTGAATTCATTTTGTTTTTTATAATAGGGCAAAATCACCTGGTGGCTCACACCTGAAGTTTAGTCTACCATACACCACTACCTCAAGAAGCTTGTTCTTATGGAGCTGTAGACTCACACCAACCACGAAAACAAAAAGCTGCTGCCATACACATACAAGTTTACCAATATAAGTTCACCCAAAAAAATAGCAGCTAAAAAACTCAAAATTTTCATTCGGATAGTGCCCGCCACATAACACACAATATCGGTAGGAACTAACGGAAAAAATGCCCAACCCAGCACATAAAAAAAGCCATAGCGATGATTGAGGCGTTTTCTTACCTTTAGTATTTGATGGGGGAACTTGCGCTGAAAAAAAGCGTCGAAACCCATAAATTGCGAAAAATAATAAATGAGTACGGCCGAAAATAGAATGCCTGCCATAGAGATAACCACTACCATGAGTGGTTGATGAGGAAAAAGCAACGAACCTGCAATGACAAAGGGAGTACTAGGAAAAAGCGCCAACCCTCGTACAATGCTCAGGAGCAGGTACACCAGCAAGATATGCTGCTCAAATTGCTGAAAAAAAGTTTGTAAGCCTTCGGCTGTAAAAAACTGAGGGTGATATATCGCATAAACCAAACAAAACAATAGTACACCCACCCAAAGCGCAAAAACAATACGTTTGACAATTTTCATGGTCAAATATAAACAAAACAATGAATTCAGTACAGCATTAGTGCTTATGTGGGTGCTCGTCTATCAACATCAAATCTTTGATTTTGCCTTTGGTCGTAAAAAACACCCCAGGTGTATTTTTGTGGGTACTTTTGGTGCAACGGCTCAAGCGATCGGCAGTAAGGGCTATTCCTTTGATAATACCGTATTTTTTGATCGCAATTCGGCTAAACCTTGAGCAGCTTACCTCATATATACAAGTAGCAGACATTTGCGGAGAAATTACCTGTTGATAGCCTGTAAGCAAACCTGAAAACACCCAATAAAAAGGGTTAATTGCCTGCACAAAAGTAATTCGTTTTTTTTGAGGTTTTTTGTAGAACTCTTTCCAAGCCCGTAAATCATAACGAGGTGGGGTATTGACAAGCAAATCAAGGTCTGTTGCTTTGTTCTGTGCCTGTAATGGGAGATGAACAAAAGTAACACCACACAATAGACAGATTAAAAGGCGGGCGATTTTCATAAGGTACATTTTATTATTTAAACCACTGGCTTTTTTCTACTCTACCCTACTATTTTTCGCCCTGATTTGTGTCTTCACAAATCACCTCACCCACAAGCTTAAAAAACGGCTTATTTTAGGGTTTCGATCGGTTGGTGAAGACACCATAGCCGTCAGGCTACTATTTTTTTACCCCTGAAATATCTTTCAGTGCCCAAGTTTTGGCGATTCGATCAGAGCGTGGGGACACTCGCTGAGGCGGTGACGGTATTTTTTAAGTGATTTTTTACTATGCTCCTCTTAACCTGACGGCTATGGTGAAGACACACAACCGAGGCGAGGAAGGTACTTTTAAAAAACCGAAGCTACAGTTTTACTGTGCTGAGCTCAACGAAGTTAAAAGCTGGGTAGAGTAGCTTTTTTCATTCTATTTGTTACGTAATTTTAGGTAAAAGCATAGCCCCAAAGGTAATGTTTTGACGATCTCCTCAAGGGCTTTTGTCATATAAAAACAGGTAAAAAATGTCAGTCAATGATTTAAGCTCAAATACTCAAGTTGCAACAACAGCCCAAAAACCTGATTGAGACCTTGTTTGAAGCAAGCATTTATTTTACCTTCTCTAGGTTTTCTATCCCCTCACGATCTGCCGCACCAATGGTCCATCTGCCCAGCATTTTGTTGCCTTTGATGGCATAATTTACCACCCCAAAACTGGTTCCAAACCCCCAGCCTACTACCAGATAGTCGCCTACTACAATGCCTACCCCTTTTTGTCCATCTGGTTTTAGTTGCCAACTAAGTTGATACACCGTACCTGTTTTGGTCACAGTAATGCCTCCCTGGTAGGCTTTTTCGCCCATCGAGCCATTTACTTTGTACTTGCCTTCTATTACTCCAGGCTGGCCACCCGATAACTTTTCGGTACCTGCCCTACTGCTTTGCGATGCTATCCATTCGCCCGCAAGTGTCCCATCTTTATTTATTTTGTAAGCCACTATACCATAAGTGCTATTGCCCCAACCCACGAACAAGTTTTGACCTTTTTTGATGGCTACTCCTTGGTAACTGCCTGCATTGGTGTTCCATTGCAATTGGTAGTATTCACCGCCTTTTTTACTAAACTTAACGGCTCCCTCATAACTAGTACCATTCAGGTCAAACGACTTGGTGATTTTCCAAGTACCCAATATAGGGTCAGTCTGGTTGTTGGTATTAGCAGATGTAGAGTCTGCCGGGTTTACTTCTGCTAACTTAGCCACTTCTTGCCCCTCATCATCATTGTTTTGCTGATAGTTGGTAGTTTGTTGCTGGTATTTTTTTTTGTAATTGTTAACGCGAGGATTTCTACCAAAGTAGCCTCTCATGGCAAGTAACAATACCGCCATTGCCCCCAAAAAACCTAAAAACACGAGTGTTCTTTTCATAATATGATAGGTATGTGAATGTCTGAGTAATTCAATATACTTAAAATTAAGCAGATAGTAGTGAAGAATAACTTGGACAGAAAATATTTATGTGCAATGCTGGATAAATTTTTAAAGATGAGCTCGTCAAAAAAATAGGTTGATCAGCCGCTATTTACACCTGATCAACCTATCATTGTCTAACAATTTAGGGAGCAACCAGTAAATAAAGTACGTGTTTTCAGTGAGAGGTTTTGGTTTGAGGCGAGATGGCAACATCTAGTGGATGTTGAGCCAGCCTGTGCGACGGTTGCGAGCGTAGCCATAGCTACGGTCAAAAAATTTAACAACGCATCAGAGCGAAACATCCTCTGTTAAATGCGTATACTATTTGTTGGTTATTCCCTTACTCAGTAAACCAATGGGTTAGCCATCAGTCTGCTTTATTTTCTTTGCATTTTTTGCTGCTATACCCAGCAACACCAAACCTACCACTACGCCTGGTACGCTAAGCCACTGCCCCATGTTAAAGAAATCGCCCATACCTACCAGCTCAGATTGAACCGGCTTGACAAACTCGTATACAATACGAAGGGTAAATAAAATGACCATAAATAAGCCAAATAATAAGCCTTCTGGAGTTTGGCTTTTGTAACGACTGTATACTAGCAACAGTAAACAAAACAGAAATAAGGACGAAATGGCTTCATAAAACTGTGCAGCGTGTCGGGGTACAGCGTATAAACCATTGACACTTGCCACTACTTTTTTGTCTTTGATGGCAACATTGATCACGGGTGGATTCAGCTTTTTGAAATGAGCCGCAGTAGAATACCGATTCATTGTCATCAGGGTTTTTTGTGCATACTGACGGGCTGCACTTGTGTCTATAGCCCTGCGTTTAAAGGTAATATTTACTTTGACAGAAGTGTGAGGGGTTTTATTAACGGTAGTATCTCGCCCCATCAAATCTACGTTGATGTCTTCTATCTCTCGTTGATAAAACTTCTGGTCAGCCAACCCATTTTTGTAAGTTCCACTAAATACCACCCCATAAGAAGCAGTCGTGGGTTTACCAATAATTTCTGAGTTCATTAAGTTACCAGTACGGATAAAAGCAGCTCCCAAAGCCACTACAATCACAATGCGGTCTACCACCCATAAAAAACTTTGGCCTTCTCTTTTTCGCGAATATAAATACAAGCCTACAGGTATGGCTATGGCAGCTCCATGACTAGCCAAGCCTCCCTCCCATATTCTAAAGATAGCCAAAGGGTCGGAAGCTGAAAAATATTGGCTGGGATCATAGAACAAAACATGCCCTAAACGCGCACCTACTACAGTACACACTACCATATAAATGAGTAACTTCTCTAGATCAGCTTCAGGCTTGCCTTCTATTTTAAATATTTTTGCAATAATTTGCTGACCAATTAAAAAGCCTGAGGCAAACAGTAATCCATACCAACGAATGGTGAGTGGCCCTATTGAAAATATTTCAGGGGAAGTAGCCCAATTGATATAACTTAGCATTATAATATAAAATGGAGTAAAAAAATGAGGTTAAGGAACGTGATCGCAATAACTGTCCGGTTTAGAACATATCCTCTTTCCTGACTTTCGTTACCCCGGCAGTTCCGCCGGGACTATGAGCTTTTATTGTCCGTAGCGCTGCTACGCCCGCAAAAAGTGCCTCAGTCAGCCTTGAGTTTATGACCTCAATCTCGACACTTATTTTTGAACATGTTCCTAAGTAACAGCCACGTTTATCAAGTTCTTTGCCTTAACTATATAGACTTTGTATTTCAATTAGCTCAAGATGATGAGTGCTCTGCTAATTTTTACTGCTTACAATATTTTATATGCTTATTTAGTTGTACTTATGTGTAATAAAAAAGCAAAGCTATTATTGCTAAAGACTATTTTGCTTCACCAAAGAACTATATTTGTCTGTTACCAAGCACCAAAATAAGGTTTTTGGACTCTCTGAATGGTGCATTTTGTTGGTGGCAAAGATACGCAAAAGAATCTAAGTTGCTATTTTTTCATCTGTCAAGTTAAAGTATAGGCAAGATTATGAACAGATGTGCGTTATAACTATGCTTATGGCACTTTTCTTACCCTAATTTTCTTCAAAAAATAGAAAATTTTCAGTTTTTTCTCAAAAAACGCAACAAGTTGAATAAAATCTCGTATAAGGCTTGCGAAAATATTCTATAAATCCTATCTTGCATTAGATTGTTAATCAAACACTACTTCTTAACTCTGTTAAGCAGACTTCGGCAAAAGGTTTTGTACGGTCACAACTTACACTGCTAACAAGTACAATTTCCTAATTCACTTTAACTTTTTTAGTTAAAAAAATGAGAATAAGAGAGGAGAAACTCAGGCTTATATACTCACTTTATTCATAATGATCACAAAACAAGTCAATTTATGCCTACAGTATTAGATATTATCCGACATAAGCGAATCACCAATTTTGTTTGGCGAGATGTAAGAAAGGTAGATGGAACTGCTCTGCACGTATGGAAAAAACGAAGCAAAAGGGTGTTACACAAAAAAACACAAATACTCAATGGGGTTGAAATCCCTTTGATTGATTTTCCTGAATATTACGCCAATACAATCAGTAGTATCATAGCTTACCACTTTGTAAGGAAAGAAAAAAAATACCGCAAACAACTGTTGCCCGAAAATGCCAAGATGCCAGGCGTTTTGACCAACCAGCCAGGTATACAACAATTTGAAAGCAACAATAAAAATAGATATACAGATTTTGATGAGTCACAAAAAAGACGCAAAAAAAAGCGTCGGATTGTGGTAAAAAAGAAAATGGTTGATAATCAACCCAATCATTACTACAAAACTCCATTAGGCATAAACCGTAGCTAAGTTATGCAGCATTTAAAAAAAATACACCGGATGTAATCAATGAGTATTCACATCCGGTGTTTTTGCTTGAGTAAAGGTTACAAATTCTTAAGTAAAGAGAGTAGTTTGGGGTGAGGATACATATCTGTTTTACCAAATAAGTAGGCTCCGTGTGCGTAAATTCCTTTTTTTCCACTACTGGCTTCAGGCATCAATTCAAAAATCCCCCCTTGTCCTGCTTTAAACGTATCTTTATTCAAAGGGATCTCATATTCATCAATCAAAGCCCTCAATAATTTATCGAGCGATGCAAACTGAGCATCGGTGTAGTTTTCGTAGTAAACATGCCCCTTGTAAGGCTCAGCCAACGTGTATACATTGTTTACAATGCCCCCGTAAGCATTTCTAAATATTGTTCCTTGTTTTGTCAAATACCCATAGTTGCATACCTCTATCCCTATCGCTTGAGAGTCGAGATCGGGTCGCCCCAGCCCAATATGCCAGGCCCAATAACCTTTAGGAAAAACCCTTATAACACTTCCGTTTTGGTCAATAATAAAGTCGGTAGCCACTCTTTGGGGGTTACTGTCCCACCAGTTTTTGGTGGCAGTAGCAGAGGGTCCTCCAGCAGTGTGGTGTATCACAATTTGTTTTTTAGGGTACACAGAATCATAATACTGCCCTAACCTCAAAAAACTACTGGTTACTCCTTCATAATCGGGTTTTACCAGGGCAGCCCTCATATTGGTACGTGCGTCTAAACCTTCGGCAAGTTTAAAATCTTTTTCGGCTTTTTTGCTGGATGGTCCAAACATGCCATCAATGGCACCCAGGTAATAGCCTTTGGCTTTCAAAAAGGTTTGCTTTTCTTTAATGGTAAGTGGAACAGGTGGTGGGTTTTTCTCAGCAAATGCCTCCTCCAGAGCATCATAGGTAAACTCATTTACAATACCAGTCACAAAACGCTTTTGTTGAAATTCTTTTACTGCGGCTTCGGTTTTAGGGCCAAAGTCATCGTCTAAAGCACCTTTATAGTGCCCAAGCGCTTTTAGAAATTCCTGAACTTTGCGAGTTTCGCCAGTACCGCTTACTCCTTTTTTAAGAGGTCGTTTCATAATCTTGAATGTAGTATTGAATGATGGAGATATAAACCCTCTAGGGGGTGTATGCTAACAAACTTAACCATTATTATGACATTGAGAAATTAAAAAGCAAGAATATTTGTTTGAAAGAAGGGGATAAAATGGAGACATAAGGCTTACAAAGGGTATGTACTGGTTACTTTGACCTAAGAGCTCATGGCATACACTTCATTTATGTAGACAAAGGGGCTGTCTCATCATAGATTTTTAAATACTAGCCCCACTTGGCAAATATAAAACTTCTGAATGATGAGACACCCACTTCAACTATACATTTTAAGAGCTAATACCCGGCTGCCTGCCCGTCTTTACGCGACTCAGAAGCTCCATAATATACCTTGTTTTTGGCATCATACATAATGGCCTGGTAGCCACCATAAATACCTCGGGCAAAACCCACTTTGTGTCCCATGGCCATCAATTGACGAATGGTACTGTAGTCAAACCCGCTTTCTAACCTTATTTCGCCTCTTCCTTTATTGGCAAACCCGGTAGGAGTAGCAGATCCGGTATGATCCATACGTGGGGCATCACCTGCTTCTTGCAGATTCATTCCAAAGTCAATCATATTCATCACAATTTGGGTGTGCCCTTGTGGTTGAAAATCTCCTCCCATTACACCAAAGCTCATAAAAGGTTGGCCATTTTTGGTAACAAACGCAGGAATAATGGTATGAAAGGGGCGCTTACCTGGTGCATAAGTATTGGCTTGCCCTTTTTGCAAAGAAAACAACTCGCCCCTATCTTGTAACATAAAGCCTAACCCTGGAGGTACCATACCTGATCCCATCCCTCTATAGTTGCTTTGAATCAGCGATACCATGTTGCCGTCTTTGTCAGCAACGGTCAGGTAAATAGTCTCTCCTTTACTTATTTTGCCTGCCGTAAAGTTGCGTCCCGCGCGTTTGCGATTGATAAGTTTACGCCGTTTGGCGGCATACTCTTTAGAAATGAGTGTTTGTAAGGGTACTTTACTAAACTGCATGTCAGCATAATATTTTGCCCGGTCTTCAAACACTAGTTTTTTGGCCTCTGTGACCAAATGGATGTGCTTAGGGCTGCCAAAACTAATTTTACTAAAATCAAACCCTTCAAGTATATTCAACATTTGTAAAGCAGCAATGCCTTGCCCATTGGGTGGCAGCTCCCATACATCGTAGCCCCGATAGTTGACAGCTACCGGCTTTACCCATTCAGACGAATGACTGGCTAAATCGTTGTAAGACAAAAAACCTCCCTGTGACTTGATAAAGCGGGCAATCGTACGCGCTACTTTGCCTTTGTAAAAACCATCCCGCCCTTTTTTGGCAATGATACGATAGGTATTGGCAAGCGCCGGATTCTTGAAGATTTGTCCTTTTTGAGGCGCCTTACCATTAATGGTGTAAGTTTCTTTGATATTAGGAAACCCCTTGCCCAGATAAAACGGAATTGAACGGTTCATATAATAAGCAATTAACTCTGTCAGGGGAAAACCCTTTTCAGCGTATTGAATGGCTGGGTTGAGTATAGTGGTCATTTTGAGTTTGCCAAATTTTTTGTGCAAACTAAACCAACCATCTACTGCACCTGGCACACTTACCGGAAGCGCCCCATGCGCAGGAATTTTCTTGAGTCCCTTTTTTTGAAAATAATCAAGGGTCAGGCTTTTAGGAGAACGCCCGCTGGCATTCAATCCGTACAGTTGTTTGGTTTTGGCATCCCAGACAATGGCAAATAAGTCGCCACCAATTCCACTTCCGGTAGGCTCCATCAAACCCAGAGTAGCATTGGCTGCTATGGCAGCATCAATGGCATTGCCTCCTTTTTTTAGCATATCTAAAGCTACCTGGGTAGCCAATGGATGACTGGTAGCAGCCATGCCATTTTGGGCAATGACCTCCGACCTGGTGGCAAAATTTCTGCCCGTGACCCGGTCTTGTGCCTGTGTGTTTGGCAATGAAAAAAACAACAAAAAAAAGCTTAATAAAAGTGTAGTGAAGTGTCGCATAAAAAAAACAGAAAAATATATAAAAGATTGGGTTACCTTTGTCTTTCAAATTTATTATTGCTCAAAGGTATGATAATGTCGATTGTAATTATTAACAAATAATTGTCAATATGGTTGATAAATCGGCACATAAACGCCCCAAAAAGGTCGTGCACATCAACTACCTTTGTTTTATTTTGTATTTAATTATTAATCAAATCAAAACTACACATCGTTATGAAATTTTTAAATGGACTCTTGATTATAGCAGTATTTGCTTTTGTAACTGCTTGTGGTGGTGGTGCCAAAACTGAAAACACTGAAGGTGACACTACTAGCACTGCTGAAACTAAAAAAGATGGCGAAAGCACTGAAGTAAACAAAGAAGACGAAACTAAAAAAGAGGACCAAAATGCTCCTAAAGTTTTGTTAGTAGCCCAAAAGTGGGGATACGATGTGGCTGCTTCTGTAGGAATGTTGCCTGAGGAAGACCAAAAGAAAATCTCTGAAGAGCAGAAAAAAGCAATGCAGGGAATGTCTATGGAGTTCAAAGCTGATGGTACTTACGAAATGGCTTTAAACGGCGAAACTAAAGAAAAAGGTACTTGGACCATGAGCGAAGATGGCAAAACCATCACTACTAAAGAAGAAGGTAAAGACAAAGAAGTAATTGCTAACCTTAAAGAAATGACTGCTGAGAAGATGGTTATTGAAATGAAGGATGGCGAAAAAACTGAAACTTTTGTAATGGTTAAGTTTGTAGCTCCTGTAACAGAAGAAGTGAAAACTGAAGGCAACAAAGAAGAAACTAAAAAAGAAGAAGTAAAGACTGAAGAGAAGAACTAAGCTTTACTGATTTTATCTTAGGAACGGAAAAATAATAACTTTTCAGTTTGGAGGTGCTCTTTTACCCTGATACTTCGTTACTTTTTTTAGCCGTAGCTATGGCTACGCCTGCAAAAAGTGCCTCCTCTCAGAATAAAATCCCTACCTCAAAATCGGTAATTTATTTTTTCATCATTCCTTAGAAATTTCTTTTTAAAATATTTTTAAAACCTCTCTTAAGCAACCTTAAGAGAGGTTTTTATTTTTATTACCCCCGCATTTTAGTAAGTTGCCCAGCATCAACTAAACTTAAGCTCACATGTTTGCCCCTCTCTGGAACTCTTCTGATATTGCCGAAAGGCAACAAATCGCCTTACAAATTGCTGACCTGAACCCTGATTTCGCTAAAGCATACCAACAACTCAAACAAGGACAGGTATACACCACTGCGGTAACTCGTGGATTTGTTGAGTGGCAACTCCCCAATAACATTGCCCGGGAGCCTCACTATTGTTTGGTGTTTATCCCTTACCACTATACCCCTACCCAAAAATATACGGTCAAAGTATTTTTACACGGGTTGGTAAGCACAAAAAATAAGCAAGGATGTATACACAAGTTTATCGACACGCAGGCCGCCACCTATGAACACCGCAACTATATTTCAGTGTATCCGGCGGGTTTCAAAACCTCTCCTTGGTGGGCAGAAAGTCAACTCGAAAACCTGGCAAATATTCTGGCCCAACTAAAACAACAATACAATATTGACGAAAACAGGGTACACCTTGCCGGAATGTCGGATGGTGGTACAGGGGCTTATTACATGGCCAATACTTGCCCTACACTCTGGGCAAGTTTTTTTCCTTATTTGGCAAATATTGCCGGACTCAATGCCTTAAGCCAGCGCCAAATCTATGTGTCTAACTTCAAAAACCGCCCTTTTTTGATTGTAAACGGAGAAAAAGACCACGTATTCCCGCCCAAAATTGTGATACCGTATGCCGAACTTTTGCGCAAAGCAGGCATTGACATGGATTTTTATATGCTCGAAAATGCAGGACACAATATGGACTGGTTTCCGGCAATGAAAAGTAAAGTCATAGAGTTTATCACTACCCACCCAAGGCAACCTTTGCCCGATCAGCTTTATTGGGAAACCGAAACTGTAGATAAACACGCCCGTGTTCATTGGCTGATCATCGACAAACTGACTAAAGAGTCGGAAAATACAGATCGTTTGGTCAGTGTAAATACCATATTGAACTACCACAACCAAATGTTTAGGCGAGACAAGGTGTCGGGGCGGGTACGTGCCCAAAAAAATGGCAATGAAGTAGTACTGACCAGTGACAATGTAAGTGAGGTCACCATTTTATGTTCGCCAGCTCATTTTGACTTTGCCCACCCCGTGAGAGTTATTGCTAATCAACAGGTTGTATTCGATAAAATACTTTCACCCAGTATCACCACTTTGCTTAAGTGGCACGCCATAGACAACGACCGTACAATGTTGTTTGGGGCAGAGATAAAAGTAAAAATCGCCTGAAAAACACCCTATTGTAACACAGGTAGGGTGCTTACCAAGCTACCCCCAGGTTAAAAGAAATGTCTGCTCCGGTCGTATTATCTTTGCTCACAAGGTAAGTAAGGGCACTAGAGCCTACTCCCAAACGTACAGGACCTGCCCGAAATGAAAAGTAGCCCGACATAGCAAAAGCGTTGTGTCCCCCAAAACTGGTAGCCAGCCCAAAGTTGGCAATGGTAAACAAATTGAGGTTATAACCCAATTGCATACTGGGACGACGGGTGGCTGTACCCAATTCGGTGAACCCTTGTACATAAGTAGCATAAAAGTGGTGCAGGTTAAAGCTGCGTCCTTTGCGGTCTTTGGCAGGTATTTTATACTCAAACTGTAAGGCCAGGCGCATAGGCAGTGCCATATTAAAGCTGTTTTGAGTGGGTGTGGGGGTAAAACGTGCAGTCAGTGAGTCTACAAACGATTGGGTACTGTCGGTCAGGTTGTTATTCCCTACCCCCAGCGTAATGGGCACTCCCTCAAACGTAAATTGGTCTTGTACAGTATAGTTAAGCGTTTGCTTGGTATAACGTACCATCCCTATATCCAACAAACTTGCGGATATTGAAACCCTGTTTTGAAATGTAAAAGTAGCACCTGCGTCAAACCCCAAACCACGCCCTCGTACTGTTAAAGGATTGGCGGGGTTTTCTGCATCCAGTACCGGGTTGCCGTCTGCGTTAATCCTGTCATAAGGCAGTGCCCCATTGAGTTGGTAGTCTATGTCAAACCCCAAACTACTTCCATCAACAGCCGTTGTCATATTGCCCGAAAATCTTGACGTACGAAAAGCCATCATTCCTTCCAATACTTTGATTCGCCCTCCTATGCGTAGGGTCATTTCTTGAGGGCGAAGTTTTTTTTGAGTAAAGCCAATTTTGGCACGTTTCCCAATGCGAACAGGGGCAGCAAAACCAGCGACAAACTCCCTGAGCCAAAAACCAGTTCCTCCTACTCGCCCCAGGTCTACCGTTTGGCCCGCAAACTGCTTATTACCCTTCCAGGCAAATTGTGCCAGGGTTTTAGACAAGAAGATATTCCCTTCCACGCGTTCGTTTATTTCTGCCGATATAGTAAAACGCTCTATATAAGAATCTTCAGGCTGGCACAATGCTGTAGGGGTACGGATGCTATAGGCAGGTTTTTTTCGTACAAATTTAATAGCCACTCCTATGGGCTGTACATGGAGCCCAAAACTCGCCCGGTTTGTTCGATTGAGTTGTCCCAAACGTTCTTCTATTTTTTCGTTTACTTCTTCAGAAGTCAAGTTGCCCCCCAACAAACGCTCTACTTCTCCCATGCTCGTAATATTGTTCCCAAACCATCCATAAGCATTGGCCAGGTTAATTTGTACACGCTCTGAGCCTAACCCCAGCTTACTGGGTTGGTAACGTGCGCCTTGCAAGGTAAAGTGACTGCCATAGGCTGCAGCAGGATTGTTTTGCGCATTTGCGACCACACAAAATACCCCACCCCATGCTATGGTGCATAATAGTACGTATATTTTTTTGGACATCATCATCGGTGATTTATAGAAAGGTAATTGCCTCATAATTGCTAAAGCACTAATTTTTTAATTTCACTTTTACATCTGCTATGAGCTGAAACTTATACATAGTAGCGCCATCAATGCGTACACTACTGCTCAGTCCGTTGGTATCGAACCCGGTTGTAAACTTTATATATTTAGTATTGCGTAAATTGTTGAGTAACGAGGTAGAACTTACGCGTACCGATAATGTGTCGCCTGCGCTAATAAGTGATGGCACTTCGAAAAGCGAGTCGATGACTGTAGTTTGATCATCGGCAAGAAAGTATGCTTGTACTGCCAGGTTCAACGGGGTTTGATTGTCGTGTTTGAGGATCAAACTGCCTTCCAGGTTTTCTACTTCGCTGCCCAACCCCAGGTCAAAATTGTCGGTGGTTTCAAAGCTTGCCGATACATTGGGCGCAAGTGTGATGGCGGTGATTCCTGAAATTTGTAGTTGAATATTCATGGTAAGGTCGCTAATGTTGCTAAAATCGACATTTGACCCTCCAGGCGATTGTATGTTTTCTATGCCTATTTCCAGGTTTGAGTTCAGTGTAGTACTGAGCACCAGTTGGCTAAAAGAATAGCTGGCATTAGGAGCCACCTCTTGCGTAGTTGTATGGGTGATCAAGGCATTGGTTTCGCCTTGATTGCGAAAAACAATGCGCATGCCTGCTGACAATGCCACCGGGAAAGGATTGCTAAAAGAAGTACTGATTTGGATACTATCTATTTCTACCGATTCAAAAATCAAGGCATTGTTGGCGTCCGTAATCGTGTAGGTACGCTTGACAGAGTCGATGGGACCAAAAGCTGGCACTACTGGGACAGTGCCGCTGTAGCCATCCAATCCTAACGAACTGGCGGGAATAGCAATAGAAAAATCTACATTTTGGATGTCGGGCTGCTGAAGTACCCCCATTGTTCCTTTTACAATGGGGGCAAGAATGTCGGGTTGCCAATCTAAGGTAATGTCCTGATTGTTGTTGAGGTTGCAAGCAGTAATTAAACTGCCCAGAATGCCCACAAAAAGCCATAGGCGAATAGACAAAAGTGCGTGTTTGGTGTGCATTGAATAATATTTAGTGAATCATTTGATGTCTTAAAATCAACGGAATTGGCTATCTGAACGCCACCCAAAACCCATAACTTTTATGGCAAAACTTTTGACTATCTTTGAGATACCGTATCTTTTTGAAGCAAATGGTGGGCGATGATGGATAGAAAACACCCGTTGAAAGTGTTGTTGCCTATTATAATAAGCCATCAATCTTATTTTGTAACCTTCTAATCACCTTTTTATGTTCTTATTCAAAAAAGCCCAAACCAAGCAAGCTTTAGTACGGGTGGGTGCAGGCGGTACTGTCGTTAGCTTTGGTCAAATACAAGTTGTTCCCTTTTTTCACCATCTCACTATCATTGATTTATCTTTGCTGCATTTGTCTTTGCACTTGAGCGAAAGCCAGGCAATTTTGTGCAAAGATTTTATCAAAGCAGATGTAAAAGTGGTATTTGATATAAAAGTGGGTGCCAATCCAAGTTATATTCAAAATGTGTTTCACTCTTTTGACACTGATCAACTCACTGACCCCACCTATTTGGCACAATGGTTTTTGCCCCATTTTGAGCACGCATTGCGGGTGGTAGGGCAAACAATGAACTTTGAGGACTTGCGTAGCCAGCCCGATAAACTGAGGGATATGACACTAGAGGTCATAGGGAAAGACTTGTCAGGGTTTGAACTAGAGGATATGTTAGTAGAAAGCATTGAGCGCACTTCCTTTGATTTTTATAATGAAGATGATTACCTGGAACAGCAAGGCAAAGCCAAGGCTGGGCGGCTTGCAATGAAGGTACCCAGCAAGGAAGAAAGCACGGTTGTTGGGGAACTTGATCCCTTGTTGCACAAAAACTTAATGGCTGAAGAAGCCAAACAAGCGTTTGAGTTGGAATCGGTAAAAATTGAAATAAAACAACAACTTGAAATAGCTCGTTTGGAAGCCGAAAAACAGGTTGAGTTGGCAAAATACACCGCTAAGGCTGAGCAAAACAAACCGGATGACATAGACTTGGAACTGAAAAAAGTACGCGCACAGGCACAACAGGAAAAACAAAAGATTGACCAGTTACAAAAAGAGGCCGAACGAATAAAATCAGAGAAAAAAAACGACGAAAATAATCTAAAACCCTAAATACTATTGCCCTTATGCCATTACCAGTTGTACTAGTGATTGTAACTTTTGCCTGCTTAATTTTCATGGGCGCTGTGCTGCTATATGCTCAATGTATAAAAATAGCTCCACCCGGCTTTGCCCTTATCCGTACAGGTATGGCTGGCAGCAATGTGTCTTTTACCCGGCTCCTGGCCTACCCTGTATTGCATAAAGTAGAATGCATGGACATACGTTATAAGCACTTTACCCTCATTTGTGAAAACAACGAAGGTGCCACTTGTGCCGACGATATGCAAGTAAATTTACATTTCAGTTTTATGATGCGCGTCAATCATTCAGAAGATGACATCGTGAAGGTGGCTCAAAGCATAGGGTGCCAACAAGTTGGACAAACAGCTACCTTGCGTCAATTATTTGAAGCAAAGTTTTTAGAAGCAATCAAAACAACCACTCGGCAATTTAGTTACGAAAGCTTACTCAAAGAAAGGGATGCCTACAAAGCAGAGGTACTCCAGGCAATTGGCGGAGACTTAAGCGGCTTTATTTTAAATAATGCCAGTATTACCCACATTGGGCTTACCCCCCGGCAATACCTTGACCCTGATATCTTGTCGGGAGCCAAGGCACTTAAAGCACTGACAGAACGCCTGGCTCAAGTACACAAGGATGTCAGTGAACTGCCACTAACACAAACTGCGACCAATGCCAAAGAACAACAGTTTTTGCTGGCGTTTCAGCAGGGAGAAAGTGCAGCCATTCATCAGGCACACATTCGGTTTTTGCGTGAGCAGGGCGCGCTCGATGTTCGTTTGGTATCCCTGAAGGTCAAGCTTGAAGCTGAAGTTTCGCCCGATATTCGCACACGTTTGCAAAAGCAAATAGAAGACCTCAAGCGCAAACGCCAAGACTTGAAAACGCAATTTGAAGTAGAAAAAAAAAGTATCAAAGTACGTTATCAGCGCAAGCTATTGGCAGCTAAACGCAGCAATGAACTGCCCCCTGAGCCTTAATAAGGTTCTAGGGACTAGGCTCTAGGTGCTAGGTACACCCTTGTTTTACAGGTAGTTACACTTTTTCTATCACGTTGATTGAAGGTTCTTGGGACTAGGCGCTAGATTCTAAGTACACCCTTTGTTTAACTCCGTTGAGCTCATCACAGCAAACTGCTGCCCCGATAAATATAAATCGGGATTTAGAAATAGATTCGGTTCATAGGTAGTTACACTTTTTCTATCACATTGATTGAAGGTTCTTGAATGTCGGCACAGCCGCTATGGTGAGGCACCCGCTGAAGCGATGAAGTGGATTATTTAAGAGAATGCCACATTTTCGTTTTGCCTGCTCCGAAGGGTTATGCCCCATAGCCCGATCGGAATACCGAAAGTCTCCGCCGGGTTTCTCATTTTTTATAAGAAAGCCCTTTAAAAACCTATACCAATGGAAGGTTTGCTGCCATTGGTATAGGTAAGTTATTTCTTGACTATGAATGCGCTTTAGGCTTGGCTCAACCACCCATGTTTAGCCTTAAACTTTTCGGCTTGAGCAGGGTTAATCATCTGCACAAAAGCCAAATATCCCTTACCATAGGCAGTGGCATCTTTGCCCAATTGTTTGGTCATTTCAGCCGCCCCTTTTTGTTCATATTGGTGCAAAAACGCCCGGAAATTACGCATATCGCGGCGCGAGATACGTATCTCATCATTGTTTACCACCACTCCTGTCACGGTTTGGCGTTGGTGCCCTCGCATCACCATTGTTTTGTCTGGGTGAATCACAAAGTTTTCTTCGCCAATAATCTTTTTCGACAAGCCCAGGATATGCTTCAGGTCAGTCTCTTTGTTACTGCTCGAAAACACCATGTCATCGGCGTAACGGGTATATTTCCAGTCAAGCTTATCGCCCAACTTGCTCAAGCGATTGTCGAGCTTGCGGCAAATCAGGTTGGTAATGGCAGGCGAAGTACAAGCTCCCTGGGGCAAATAACGTTCGCCCAAGGCAACGAAGTATTGTTTTCCCTCTAGCTTGGCGCTCAACCGCAAAGCATCGGTACACATCAGGGCCAACACCGACGCCACCCCTTCGTTGTAGCCAAAAGACTTAAATAAGCCCTTGACCCTGCCAAACTTAAGCGAAGGAAAAAAGTCTTTCAGGTCAATTCTGATGAGTACTTCGGCCTGGAGGTGAAAGTGGGCGTTATCAGCAATGGACTTGCCTGGTCGAAAAGCCATGGCTGCTTCGTGGCAGTCTATTTTACTTAAAATATTTTCCAGAATCCATTGCTGCGCCTTGCGGGTTTTGGGTTTGGGCGAGGCAATGCTTCTAAACCCTCCCTTGCGTTTCGGAATTTGAAAACGGCTATAGTGGTCCATAGAAGCCGCCTTGCGGTGATACGACAACCACAAAATATCGCTTTGTGGCATCGCCATCAATTCCGACAAATCGCGCACATTATTTACCACAGGCAAACCTGCCTCTTTGAGTTGGGCTTCGTTGCCTCCTTCAAACTTGAGCCCGGCCGATACCCCATCGCCCAGGTAATAAGGGGTGTCTTTTTTGCGTTGGGCAATTTCAGCTTTTCTTTCCTTTTCTTTTTGTGCTTTTTCTACCTTTCTAATGGCACGTGCCGCCTTTACCCGCTCAATCCGGTTTTTTCTAATTTCTTTGATCAAAGGGGTTATATCTTCCAGCCCCTCTAGTTCTTTGCTTAACTTATTAAGCTCTTTATTGACCTTGTTTAATTCTGTATACCGTTGTTTGAGCATATCCAATTCGGCAGGGTCTAGCTTCAGAAAGCCCATGCGAATCATCTCCTGAATCTCAAAATATTGTTTACCGACACTCCTTAACTCAGCCCGCCAGTTTGTCGTTGTTTGATTTGCCATGTTTTAGGTTTTTATTAGTAAGTAGTTTTTTGGGAGGTGCAAGCTTCAAGCAACAGGCTACAAGTGTTACAACTTTGTATCACAAACTTGTAGCTTGTTGCTCATCCCTTGCTGCTCTTAAGCATTCTTCGAAATAGAGATCACACTTGCCATAATGTGGGCACAAGGGCCTTGGCGTAGTTTGTTGCGTCGGAAAAAGCTACACCCACACTCGGCATATTTGATGCGCCCATCCAGGTCTAAATGAATGGTAGGTTTGTAAAAGTTTTTGCCCTGTACGCCCACACTGTATTCGGTCAAGCCACCATCTAACCGCTCAGAACGCATAATTTCTACCTGGCCGCCTTTTACCAGTGATACCGCGTATTTTAAACGTTCGTCTTCTTCGTTTTTGGTGAGCTTAATATCTTGCTGTAGCAATTGACGCCAACGGTAGGTGCCCGTGAGGTGGTCATACATTGCTTGCCCGTTTTTGGCAAGTTCCTGCAAGGCAAAAGTAGCATTGCTGCGGTCTATGCCCATGAGCTCGGCTACCTCCTGGGGGGTGGTGGCCAACTTTTGAATCAGTACTTGTTCTACCTTTTTAATGTCTATGTTTTTGGTATTACCAGTAGAGGCAAGCAAATCAAAATTCCCTTTTTTTGCCCAGTCGTTCGAGGTCCAGCCCGAAAGCCCCAGGTCAAAGCGGTGCCCGTCCATTTCTACCGTCCAATAAGAAGGCATACCTGTGCCCAATAGCTTTACTTCTACCTTGTCGGAATAAGGCAAAAGCTCCTTAAGCACAAACAAACGACGACGCCCCCACAAACGAACCTCCCCTTCATGGCTTCCCTGGTATACATTGGTATCTTCTACCTCTATGCCCCAGGGGTCGATCACAATGGTAGTTTTTTCGCCTTTTTTGAGCATAAACCGGAGCGAACGCGGGCTTTCTCTTTCTTTTTTGCGTTCCAGTTCCAACAAAATTTTGGCCACTGTTTGCGAATGCAAGGTTACCCTGATGCCGTCTAACGTAGACGCTGACTGTACCTGCAAAAACCCACGTACCCAGCTTTCGGGCAAGTCAATTTTTTTCTCTACGGTGCCCCCTGCTGCAGTAGACAGTTCTACTTTCTCGAAGGCTACTTTGAGCCACGCCGGACGGTAGCTTCTCACCCGGTAAATCTCATCGGCAAGCGCCTGGCTAAAGTCTATATTGGTAGTACCATAATCTATCTCTCCTATAGTTTCCAACAGTTTAGAAGGCACCGAAATACGTCCGTAACTTGACTCGTCCAGCGAGAAGGCTTCAAAAATAACCGCATCGGGGTGCACACTTATTACTGGGTCGAGCACCATCCACTTGTCACGGTCGTGCTGGTAAAGCCAATTATAGTACTGGCGACGGGCTTTGTTTACTACGCTTTGGGTTTTACTTATTTCTTTTCGAAGGGCGGTTTTTTTGGTCTGAAGTTTTTCGCGCTCCTCCAGCTTTTTAATTTTCCTGGCTTCTACCCCTTTCATGTGTTGGGGCAACTCTTCCAGGTAGCGTTCTGCTACCCACTCCTGGTAAGCGGTATGGTCTTTTTGGGCGGGGCGCCAGTCGCCTTTGACTACCTCGCGCAGGGCAAGCATAAGGCGGGCATACGCCAAGCTATTTTTGATGACTGCATTGATAGACACTGGCTTGCGGGACATCTCAGCCGAAAAGTTGAACTTCATCCCCTCCGAGTCTACCTGCGAAGAACTGGGGCGGGCATAAGATTGGGTTACTTGCATTGGTTTTGGTTTTAGTTAAAGTAAGGTATTCCTGATTTTGAAATGATGACTTAAAGATAATATAAAAAAAATGTTATGGTAGTACGTCAAACTTATCAATATTTAAATAATATTTTTTGATAAATATCTGACAACAACCCATTGTTTTGATTGGCTTTCAAATCAATTGTTGAGGCAAAAAGGCATACCTGGCCAGGCACTACTCAAAAAATTAAAACTAAAAATCAAATCGTTTTAAGTATGACTACTTGTTCCTCCTGTTTTTTGGGCTAAAAAATAGGGCTTCAAATAATACTGGGTAGTATTTGCCTGGCAAGGCAGCACAATCAATTATTTTACCTCAGGCTGTTTAAGCCGGGGGGTACTCACCGCGTCAGGTGGCTTTGTGGGTGGCTGAGCGGTGTTTCTGGCAAAGAAAAACGCAATCATCAAGCTCTCCAGCTCAATCAAGCGCGGAATAGCCGCCGTAATGATTTCTTTGTTTGCCAAAGGTACGGCGATAAACATCAGTAAAATGATGATGGCAAACAGTAATAGAGCAAAGGTGCCCGCAAAGGACAACCTGCCCAGGTTTTCGAGTTTTTTTCCCATGATAAATTGTGTTTATAGTGTAAAAGAATATTTCTCGCCTCGGTTTGTGTCTCCACAACCGAGTTTACGAGTCCTTAGATATCGATGAATATCGGTGCTCAGCAAAGCTCGCAGCGTCTGGAAACATTATTTTTGAAGGTTTCGCTCGTGGAGACACCATAGCCGTCAGGTTAAGCAAACAAGTGTAGAAAATTCACCCCAAAAATACCGCCACTACCTCAGCGAGTGTCTCCACTCGCTGATTGAGTCTCTAAAAAAAGCGCCCAAAGACAGTCTGGTCTCTTGTGAAGACACAAGCGACGGCGGAAGCTGAGGCAATGACGGTACTGTTTTATAATAAATTCAAATAAAATATTTTAGGAATAGTACCAAAATAAATTTACATTTTTAACGTCGTCTTTCGCTGACAGAATTCGTTAAAAAAACTTGCCTTAGCGCTGCTATGTCGCCGTCCCGCAGGGCTGGTTCAACATCCACTGGATATTGCCCTGCCTCTTCTGCCAACAAAATATTTTGGCGTTACTATAGTAATTTAATTTCTCAACATTCCTTAGTCCATACAAGGTTATCCCATCATTCAAAAGTTGCCAAACTTTATTAGGAGACACCATTTTGCAGGAAATTTTATACCTGGCAGGTTTTTAAAACCTGCCAGGTATGGCTAATATTTAGAAGAGTATTCCACCACCTCGGGCAGTGTCTCCACGCCCGATAGAAGCCGCGTGTGTTTCTAACAACTCAAGATTATTTTCAAATGAAGGCATTGTTTATCAAATACTTAAAGCCTTCACTTGAAAAGTTAAGTTGACGCCAATGCTCGATGTGGGGCTGATCAGTACCTGAAAAAAATTCAATCAGCCTGCACAGGTTTTACAAGAAAACCTTGATGAATAGTAAGCAGGTTGGATGGGTAAAAATAAGCTGGAAAATAAAGCCCGGCATGAAGTCATGCCGGGCAGCAAATATTTTAGTATCAAACACGATTATTACTTAGTAAACCTTACCAGCTCTACTCCTTCCAGCATTTGCAGGGCAAGGTGGGTTGAAGTGGGGTTTGCGCCAGACCAGTATACGTTGTCATTGTTCTCTTTTTTTGTAGAAATATTTTTCGATAAATCAGGCAGTTCAAGCACCAATTTATCATTAAAAGGCACCGTTACCTTCAATTTTCCTCCCCCCTCTTTGTCAATTTCCTGCCCGTTAACATCACGAAGCGCCTTTTTGTGATCATGAGCTACCCCAAAATGCAACACTTCGGGCTTCAGATGTAAATCTAAAGTTTGCAAATCGCCTTTGAATAAGCAAAGCATGACATTGGGCGACAAAGCCACCCGGCGAATGAGTTCAAGCGGGACATCGTTGGCTGTTTTGCCCTCTACTTGCATGCCTGGCCAGCCTGCTACTGCTTCGGAGCGCATAATAAAACCGCTGATGGTGGTTGCACTGGGCACAAAAGCTTCCTCCAACGCCCTTATTTCGTCATCCAAGGCGTGGTCGCCACTGGTGACCCGCCCCATGCTAAAGGCGCCGTCCAGCAAAGCCTCCATCCATAGCCTGTCTAACTGAAAAAACCGGATAGACTCTACAGGCAGCAGTTCCTCATCGGGCACCAAATAGTTAAACGGTACGCCTTCGAGGTTTTCCAGCTTGGTGAGCCAATCGCGGATTTGCGCAGGCAAAGCCTCAAGTGTGGTATCCGTAACGGATCCCGCCAAATGCGTTGGGTTATTGCCGTGGCGTTGGGTTTTGGCATAGCGCCGCTTCCACTGGTACAATGAGGTAGAAAAATGGGTGTTTTGCAAGGCAAGCAAACGCCCCAGCTCCCAGGCGGCAGCATACGACACATCAAACATGCCGTCTTTCTCATAATAGCGCACCAAGGCATCGGCACCTTTGGCAGGAAAGTCAAAGGTTTCGGCATTGGAGCGAGGCGACAAAGGCCCATGGTACCACGAAACCGTTTGGGCGCCTTGGCGCATGCGGTGGGGCAAGGGGTAAAGGCCGTTTTTCAGGTATGGTGCTGCTACAGTATTGCTATCAGGTAAACGCAAGGTAGAAACCCTGCTATCCATGTTTTTAAGAATGGTGGCAAAATCGCCTATAGTTTCGGTACTGGTAAACTCCCAGCTATGAAGCTTTACCAAGCGAACTTTGTCAGTAGTGCCTGCCCTCTGATAATTAAAAGTTCCATCACTTTTCAATCTATTCTCCAAAGACACCAAATACACCGTATTCTGTTCACCTTTTTTGGGCAGGCGGTTGGCTACTACAGTCGCCATGTCGTGTCCAGCAAGGTTGCCTTCGTTGTCTTTGGTTTGCCTCACGTGGGTCAACAACCGCAAGGCTTGTTCATTGGGCATTATTTTGTCCAGCAAACTCTTTTTGATGTCAACCACGGCTACTTTGGTGGCATTGGTTTGCCCTGGCTCCAGATTGTTTACATCAGGGGCACTTGCCACTCCTTCGGCTATGTTCCCAATCGCAACGATGCTTTCACTTACTTTATCCATTTCATTTTCGTGCACTACCAACAAGGCAAGCCAAGGTGTCTCGTTATCATCCGAATACACCTCCCGCTCCCAAGGCAGGGTATTGCGCGAGAGCAACACATGCGGAAACACATTGGCATAATCGCTTTGGCTATGGGCGGGCGGAAACACACTGTGTATGTGTTCGGGCTGGAGATGAAAACGCTCCCCTGCTACATGAAAATTTCGGGTAAGCGAAGGGGTGGCTTTGGCTTCATCATCTACGCTCAAGGTTTGGCTGATGGTCAGTTGGTACTCGCCACTCTCGAGCCCTGGCTGGTGGTATTGAACAAAATCTATTTTGGTTGGTTGGGTATTCATTGTCTTATCCATTTATTTTTTTGTGATGGTGAATACCTGACAGTTTTTTTAACTCTGTCAGGTATAAATTAACTTTGCTTTACGCAGGAGTCACTTGTGGCACTTCTTCTACCTGTGGAGCCAATACAAAGTGATCTGCTACTTTATCATTCAGATCAACGGTTGCATTGCCTAGCCCCAAAGCATTCAGAATGTCAGCATTTTTATTTTTTTTATCTTCGCCTTCGCTTTTAGCGACTACGATGCTGTTGTTAATCTTTTCTTTTGCCTCTGCATCACCCACATTTTTGGTAAAAGGGTTTCTGGTTTCCCAGCCAATAGCACCACCCAACGCAGTGGTTTCATACTTCACAAAATCACGGTCAACCAACTGGCTATGCCCTGGGGTAGACTCCTTGGCTGTGATCTCTAGCCCAGCAAAGGCATTGTCTACAAAGCGGGCATCATTGAGGTTATGCTGTAGTTTTTGTCCCCACATGGCAGCAGGCACTTTTTTGGTTACAGGTTTGTACTTCAGGTTTTGAGTATAATCTCCCCCCTCACGGGTAAGCTTGATGGTTTGGCTACTGCTTACCTTATCGGCAGCTTTGTCCATAGGGGCAATGCCAAAGGCAGTGTTCCAGGTTTTCGGTACAGATTGGCTACCCCAGGTTACTTCTTTAGCAGGAATCACCCCATCGGTTACTATAGCAAAGTGTTTGGGGTTGATGGCACCCAAATGCGTATCATCTTTACCCTTGCTCACCAAGCCATCTTTCACATTTACACTCAGGTATTTGTCATCTTCTTTGGGTAAAAAGCCTTTTTTGAAATTGTCCCAGTCAATGGGCTGAAGCGTTTTGCCCGACGAACTCCCAAAGCTTACCCCAATAGAGACGATCCAAATATGGATGCGGGCGTGCCCCGCAAACTTAGGTCCCCAAATGTGTACATCGGCGCCCAGGTCTACCGTAATGTGGTGGGTACCAAAAAAGTGGTAAGTATACGAAGCCCCAATGTCTATATATAGCGAGATGTCGTAGTGGTAGGGCTTCCAGGAAATCAAGAAGTCAGCTCCCATTTTAAACCACGCCCGCAGGTTGCCATTGTGGTACATCGCCTCCAGGTGCCCACCTGCCATCAGCGCGTGGGCACACAGGGCATAATACATGTCGCCCTTGATGCTGGTATGGCTATCCAGCGCCCAGTTGAAACCCACTCGGGGCACACTGGGGTAATGAGCAGGCTTGGCAAAGGCGGGATGGTAGCCCCCCACCGTCATCACAAAGTCTCCGGCATGCTCGCCCTTGAGCCAACTATACGCAGCAAAGCCGCCCGTGAGGTGGCAGTCTTTAGAAAGCACATACGATTGGGGCGTAAGCACCCCCATCAGCCCCACAAAACCTTCGTCGGGAATAAAAGCCCCCTTGAGTGCCATTTGCACCACCGCCAGGGCTTCTTCGTTGCCTCCAGCTTCGGCGGGCGGCGTAACCAGGGTAGACACCCCCAGCAAATCGAGCTCAAAGCGGTTGCCAAACGACGCCGCCAACAACATGCTGGACTCTATCAGCTCGAAGCTAGAAAAATTGACGCCTACCGCCAAAAACATTTGCCCAATGGCGGGCGGAATGTATAGGTGAATCTTTTCCAGTTCATCGCTTAGGTTGGGCGAAGTATTGCCTGCTTGCCCTTGCATTGCCTCTGCCACCAACGGAAAGTCCAGCACTTTGTCGGCAGAGGTAGGCATGCGCAAGGCGCGGTTGTAGCCAAAGCCTGCGCTTAAGCCTTTCACAAAAAAGAAGGGAGGACCACCCAATGGGGCGTCTAGAGTAGCAAAAATAAACAACGAAGGATGCCCCTCTTGCTTGGTATAAGAGCCTATTGCCCCCAGCGAAAACTCCTCCATTTTGAGGATGGCGGTGCCGTCGTATTCGTCTTCGCCGTCTACCGTTTCTCGCAAAAATGCGCCGCCTATTTCGAGGGCATCGTTGTGGTAGTCGATGCCGAGCCCTTTGAGGTCGAAGGAGGGGCTGAACTTAGTCAATGGCGAGCTTACGCTCAAGCCGTCTAAGCTAATGGTGAGCCCACCCAAGGCAAAGGAAGCATCGAGGGCAGCTTTGATTTTGCCCCCGCCATAACCCAAGCCAATGCGATGGAAATGCACTGGACCGAGGTTTTTCTGGAGCGCAAACCATTTGGTGCCATCATCGGTGCTGTCTGCCGTGGTTTTAAGTGGCTCTGGAGGCAAGTTTGAACCGTTGGGGTTAGGCTCCTCTGGATTTTCATTGACTGCCACAGGCAAGTCCAAATGAAACAAATCATCGGCTACCTGAAGCTTGGCTTCCAGGTGGGTGCCTTGAGTAATGTCCTGTTCAGTTTGCAAATGGCTGATACCTTCAGGCAACAAAGCATTAATTTCGCCAAGGTTTGCCTGAGAAAAACCAGCCGATGCCATCAACAACTGCACCTGTAGGGTAATGCTCTCTCCTACGGGAAACATTTTGCCCACCAACGGCAACGCCGATAGATTGAGCCCACCATCTACCTGAGCAGTAAACAGGTTTTGGGTAGTTTCATTATTGCCCCCAATGCTGGTTTTTTGGTGAGCCAAAGCCGCCTCTCGCAAGCGAATCTTGAGCACATCGGGTACTCCTCCAATGCCTACCTTTTCCAACAGTTCACTCAACGAAATATCAGCAGGATTGTCGTTGTGATAAGCCGCTAACATGAGACTGTTGGTGTTGCTTTTATCAAAAATGAGGTCAAACTTCAGGGTTTGGTCACCAAGTGGTATCTCCAAATGCCCGGCAAACTCTTTTTTGTAAGCATTGCCTTGCTGGCGGGTAAGGGCAATGTGGGGGCGAAGGCTCACCGTTTTGCCAGAAGCAATGGCAAAGTCTACTTCGCCGCCGAAAGCATAATTGCGGCTTCCAGTATTCAAGTCGGCTTTGAGGTTTTTAAATTCAATGCCGTTCAAAATACTCAACTGGTCTGAAGATACGCCAAATTTCTGGGCTATATCGGCCATGAGTGTACCAATGGGAATGACTTGATTGGGGGCAGTTGAGCCGCTCAATATCCAACCTTGCCCAGTCTGATAGTTGCCCTTAAGTTGTACCCCTACTCCAGCAATGTCAAGTTCACTGGCTGCCTCCAGCACTACCTGCCAGGCTTTAGTGGCTACTGACTGATTGGAGGCTTGCGCTGGGTGGGTCAGCTCTAATGCCACTCGTAAATCCAGAGAAAACTGGGCAATTTTGGCATTTAGTGCAACATCACCCGCAAGGTGGTAATACTTGAGGCGTGGTTTGGTTTCCAACAAGGCATTTTCTACCATCAGGTTCACAGGCAACACCTCAGGTGCTGGCAAATAAACTGCCTCAAGCATTTCCCGTAGAAGTTGAGCCAATTCTACTGCCCCAACAGTTTGGGCACTAAATGCCCACTCGTTGGGTTGTTGGCTGTCGTATTGGGTGTTTAGCTCAAAAGCAGCTCCACCTACTCTAATGGCTCCAGCTCCTTCAAAAGTGAATTTATCAGGCGCATGGTCAACATTTATGGTAAAATCACCTTCCAGTTGCTCGCTTATTTTAAGCGTTGAGGCTCCCTTAAATGCCATGGTTTTGGCAGTAGGGCTATAAGTAAGCTCCAGATTGCGCACCGTGAGTTCGGGCAAATTATCGGGTAAGTTTACCCCCAGCCCCGAAAAGAGGGTTTGTAACAAACTGGTCAACGAAATATCATCTCCCAAATCGGTACTACCTTGGTAAGTCCAGCCCGAATTTTGGTCATTTTTGGTAGAAACCAACCGCAAAGGGTGTTCTCCTATTTGAATGGTTCCTCCTATTTGCCCAGTTGTTTTGCGGGTGGCATTGTCCAGCGGATTTTCGATCTGAAGCACACAGGCTACTTCCTGTAGGCTCAATCCAGGAATGATCTCCAGTCTGCCCTGACTCTCAATATATACTGCCAGGTAAGGAATTTTAGGGCTATCTTTCTGTACCTGTAGCTCAAACTCGCGCAGGGTAACGCCCACAGCATTATCATTTTTGAGAGCAGAAGGCAAAGTATTGTTACCATCACTGGTCAAATCTACCTCGGTCAGGTTTTTTACCCCGTCCAGACCAAAGCTGATGGGTTCCAATAAGGTAATTTGCCAAGGATTGTTGATAGGTTTGTCAATGCGCAAGGCAAGTGCTACCTCCTCAAGAGTACCCTTGCCCTGCAAGCTACCCGAAGTTTGCCAGCCATTGCTGCTTCTTTGAAGCAATACTTGGAGGTCAAGCTCCTGAATTTCGAGGTGGTTTTCCCAAATTGGCCACGGAGTAGCTGCTGACAGGCTCAGGTCAAACTCATGAAGCTGTTTTTTATCCAGGTCGATGACCAGACGTAGGTTTTTCAGGTTAGAGGAAAAACTGCTGCTCAAGCCCTCGGGCAACAGGGAAGTAAGCGCTGTGCCCCCCAAGAGATCAGTAAACGCCCCCAATGAAGGCAGTGCTTGGGTGCTTTGGGTTTGCAGTGTAACAGCGCCCCGCAGAGGCAACGGAATTGTTGCCTCTATGTCGAAACTCCCCACATGTGCCGCTCCTTTTACCTGCCCCTGATAACTATAGCCACCATTGCCATTTTGCCTAATGACGAGCTCCAGCCCCAATTGCTTCAGAGCCAGTACCGAGCCATCGTCGGGCAAAATATTCCAAGCCCCTGTAGTTTGCAACCCAAAACTCAGGTCATACACCTTTTTGGCACTGGGGTCAAAATGAATCTCAAGGTGCTGTAGGTCAAAGTCTGGCAGGTTTTTGATTTGAGTAGGCAAATCGTTGAAAGCATTGCTCCCCATGGCCAACTGAGCCAGCCCTGTGAGGTTAAAGTTCACTCCTGGAGGTAACAAACGTAAGCTCCAAGTACCCGTATTGCCTATAGGTAAGCTGAGCTCTACGGTTAAATCTTGCCCGCTCAGGGTAAGCTTGCCAGTAACAGTTACCCGATAGCGTTTGCGAAAACTGCCTGATTGGTGACGCACGTTTACCGCCAATGTTAGGTCTTTGAGCGGCAAAGGATTGCCTACCTCCAACTCCAGAAACTTCCAACTTTCTTGGTTGGCAGCAGGTACAGTACCACTAATGGTGAGCTCTTCCCAATCGTGTTGGTCAAAGGCGGTGGCTTCCAGATGTACGTCGCTAAACTCTAGCAGACCATACAACAGCTCATACCCTGGGTTTAACCCCAGCAAGGGGGCTAAATCAGCGAGACTAAGGCTTGCCAAATCAGCGGCTAACTTTACCTTGTTTCCTCTGGTTTGGCGGGTTTCGGTAAAGGTAGTGGCTACGTTTATTTGATTCAGCAGGCTCGCCTTGCCTGCACTTACCTGAGTGTAGGCATTGGTAGAAGATACCTGTACCTCTCCCAACTCCAGAGCAAATACCTCTAGCAAAGAAAGTAATTTGCTATGTGCTGTAGAGTCGGTAGATTTGATGGTTTTATTTAGGTTTGTCATTTTGTTTCTCATTAGGCTCATACCATAATTAAATTACCATCATTCCAAAGGTCATTGAACTTTTGGGCAGTGGCAGGATCAAGAGAAGGCACAAAGGCAGAAGCAACGTTAACATTCGTCCTTCGTCTTTTTTGAGAGGGTGGTTCTGATAATGATTCCAAAGAAGCACTAGAAATAGCACTCTCTAGGCTGGATTCTCGGATGGTTGAATCGGTCAATCCAAAAGAGCTTCGGGCAGACTCCATGGAACCAATAATGCTACTAGTATCACCTTCTTCGTGTGTATCTAGCTTTCTTTTCCTAGCTAATTTATCTGGAGAAGGTGAAATAATTGGCGCTACTGGAGCTGGGCTCCCTCCCATAATATCGCTAAAACCTCCAGGTCAC
>NZ_AAWS01000027.1 GCF_000169175.1 Microscilla marina ATCC 23134 | reverse complement strand
CGCTTGTTGGGCTTGGGCATATCAAACCTTGACGGCAACAAAGACACGGGTACTCAGCTTACCCTGGAGTTTTGATGTAAAAAACAATGGGCACCTTTGCTATTTGATAAACAAAGGCATCCATTGTATATAACCTTTGTTCCTACTTCACTCTTTTAAACACATCACCGTCCACAGTGAGTTCGGTCGCTTTTTTGCCTTTTGCTATCTTAAATCCAACTACCCAACCTCTTCCAGGCACCAACTCTACCCGAATGGTATTTTCTTTGACAAAAGGCGTGGCGATTGAATGCATATTACCGTGAACTACCTCTAGCTTTCCGTTTTTTAATTTTACATATAATTTACCCAAGCTTTGGTTATAGTACACTCCGATATAGTGTTTCAATGGCTCGGTCAGTTGCCAGGTTCTTTTGGCACGTTTGGCTTTACTCGCCGCAAAACGTTTGCGGTATTTGTCTACTTTTTTAGCAGTTTTCTTCACAAAAGCATTGAGTTTTCGAGAAGATTTCCCTCCTTTAAGCCACCAATCAAACACAAACCTAGATAACTCATGGGCTAAATCACCACTAATCATTCCATCGTTTGCCAGCACCGTGATACCTACCTTGGTGTCAGGCATAAAAGCTACGTGGGTTCTAAAACCGGCAAAACCGCCGTCGTGCTGTAATACTCTTTTGCCTTGGTAGGTACCATTTTCCCAACCCAAGCCATAGCCTTTGCTTCCATAAGGGCGACGATCACTTTTTCGCTTTGCCAAAGGCGAGTGTGCCATTCTTACTACTTTGGCAGGCACTAGTTGTTTACCTTTAAACTTGCCTTCATTGATATTAAAAATCAACCAATTGGCCATATCTTTTACCGTGGTAATCAACCCTCCGGCAGACTGCATTGTATTGTCTTTTTTCATCAAATACAGTTCCTCAGGACCATTCTCACCCAAAGCAAAATAAGGCTTGGCGTATTTCCAGCCGTTTTTCTCTGCCAACGACATATAGGCAGTGGTGCGTTCCATCTCCAAAGGCTTAAATAATAGGTTGTGCAATACATCTTGCCACGGAATGCCTAGTTTTTTGTTGGTCATATGGGTATATATATTGTACCCCAGGTTGGTATAACGATACTTCCCTATTTCATCGCGGCGCCCCGATTTGTTTTCCAGCACCCAATTCATTTCTTTGCGATCGATGTTGCCTGAATAAGCCGCCCTAAAACCAAAATACGCGTTTTTGATGCCTGAAGTATGCGTCAATAGGTCACGCAGCTTTACCTGATCGGCTTTGACCGATGCGTCAAATTTGATAGAGGGCATCGACTCGGCAAGAGTAGCGTTGAGGTTTACCTTGCCTTGATGGTCGAGTATGGCAGCTGCCATGCCCATAAACGACTTGGTAGAAGAGGCAATATAATAAGGGGTGTTGTTTTGAGCTTTTACCTTGTGGGCAATGTCGGCATAGCCGTAGCTTTTCATAAACACAGGACGGTCGCCTTTGACTACTACGACCGATATGCTTGGCAATTCTTTTACAGTATTGATGAATTTGGTCAAAAACTCGTCGGTTTCTTTCGCAAATTTTTCTACGTTTTGTGCCTGACTTGTACACGCAGCAAAAAGCAATGCCAATAGCAGGCTACCTACAGAGCGTGTCTTAGTAATGATATATCTATGTAACATAAATGATTATATGGTTTGTAATTGATACTCAAAAGTACTACAAACCAACCTTTTATACAGTCATACTTTGGTGGAGACAGGAGAAAAAAAGCCTAAGGCGGGAAAAATATTGTTTGAAACGGGCAGACATAGCAAGCAGCCACAAAGCACCCTACACTTTGGTGCCTTGCAGCCAACCAAGTGCTTACTCGGTCATTAGTTTGATTGATTCAGAGTTGATACAAAAACGTAAACCACTGGGTAGAGGTCCATCGGGAAACACATGCCCAAGGTGCCCACCGCATACATTGCACATGACCTCTACCCTTACCATGCCATAAGAGGTATCTTTTTCATACTTAATGGCGTTTTCTTTAATTGGCTCGGTAAAGCTTGGCCAACCCGACTGAGAATCAAACTTTAGGCTAGAGTCAAACAAAGGTGTGCCGCAACATACACAAGCATACTTGCCTTTGTCATAAGTATGGCACAAATCGCCCGAAAAAGCCGGCTCGGTGCCTTTGCGTCGTGTAATGCGGTATTGCTCTGGGGTAAGTTGGGCTTTCCACTCCTCTTCAGTTTTAGTAACTACCCTATCAGGGGTTGGATTACCTTGCTCGGCAAACTTGACGATGTCGTTCCAATTCATGAGATTATTCCTTTTGAAGTTTTCGGTTGAGTTTTCAAAATATATAACCATTTTAAAGCGGCAAAGTTCCACGCTTGCCACTCCCCCACCAAATTAACCCTATCAAAACCTAGCATAAAAGCCCTATAAAACTAAAAACAAGCGCTGCAAAAACAATATTTAAACACACATTGTTAAATATTTTCAAAATACTTTTAATATATTTTTAGACTAATCTAAAAATATATTTACCTTTGCATTAAAATAAACTCAGAGAAATAAAAAACAATGACCAAACATATACTTTTTACTATATTCCTTAGTCTTGTCTTGGCTACTACATCCGTATTCGCACAAAGCGGAAAAATTACTGGAAAAGTAACCTTGAAAGACGGTACTCCGGTATCTTTTGCCAACATTACGCTTGCCAATACTCCAATGGGTACTGCCAGTGATGAAAAAGGAAGGTTTACCATTACTAACGTGCCTTATGGCAACTACACGCTTAAGTTTAGCGCCATTGGTTACGCTAGTAACAGCCAAACAATCAGTATAAAGAGCCTGGTAAACACGATCAATATAGAAGTCGCAGAAAACGCGGAAGAATTGGACGAAATAGTAGTCACAGGAACAATGAAAGCCATTTCACGCAAAGAATCTCCTGTACCAGTAGAGGTGTACTCTCCTTCTTACTTTAAGAAAAATCCCACTCCCGTACTTTTCGAGGCATTGCAAATTGTAAATGGGGTGCGCCCTCAGCTCAATTGTGCCGTTTGCAATACTGGCGACATTCACATCAATGGAATGGAAGGTCCTTATACAATGGTGCTCATAGATGGAATGCCCATAGTGAGTGGCTTGTCTACAGTGTACGGCCTAAACGGGATTCCTAACAGTATGATTGAGCGGGTAGAAGTAGTCAAAGGCCCTGCCTCTACCCTGTATGGCTCTGAAGCGGTAGGTGGGTTGATCAATGTGATTACCAAAACTCCCGAAAATGTCGCGCTATTTTCGGCAGATGTAATGGCTACTTCGTGGCAAGAATACAATGCAGACCTGGCGGTAAAATTTGGGAAAAAGAACGCAACCTCATTGCTAGGAGTTAATTATTATAACTACAGCAACCCCTTAGACAATAACGGGGACGGTTTTACGGACATTACTTTGCAAAATCGCGTATCGGTATTTAACAAGTGGAACTTCAAACGTATCAATAACCGGGTGGCTTCTATTGCAGGGCGTTTTATTTATGAAGATCGTTGGGGCGGGCAAATGAACTGGACTCCACAGTATCGAGGCAGCGACCAAATCTATGGAGAATCTATTTACACTGCCCGCTATGAGCTAATGGGGGCTTACCAACTGCCTTTGGACAGTGAAAAAATAATGGCCAACTTCTCGTATAGTCACCACGACCAAAACTCGGTGTATGGAGATATGTGGTACATTGCTCAGCAACAAATTGCCTTTGGACAGTTGGTTTGGGACAAAAAAATAAGCAAAAGCCACGATGCATTGTTTGGGTTGGCGTTGCGTTATACCTGGTACGACGACAACACGCCTGCTACCCGTATTGGCGACGAAAACAGCGGCACCAACAAGCCTGATGAGATTTATTTACCGGGTATTTTTGTGCAGGATGAAATAAAACTGGGCAATAAACATAAGGTTTTGCTAGGGGCACGTTACGACTATAACTCTGAGCACGGTAGCATTTTTACCCCAAGATTTAACTATAAGTGGACACCCAACAAAAATAATATATTCAGACTGAGCTTTGGCAATGGTTTTAGGGTAGTCAACTTGTTTACCGAAGACCACGCAGCTACTACAGGAGCCCGTGATGTAATCGTTACTGAAGCGCTTCGCCCGGAACGTTCGGTCAATGTAAATTTAAACTACCAGAAGTTTATACCTACCAGTGTTGGGGTGTTGAGCTTAGATGCTACGGCTTTTCATACCCGTTTTTCTAACAAAATCATTGCAGATTATGAAACCAACGATGACCAGATTATTTACGACAACCTGGATGGTTATGCAGTGTCACAAGGGGTAAGCCTTAATTTAGACTTTGCTTTTACTTTTCCATTGAAAATAATGGCAGGTGCTACCTTAATGGATGTGTACGCAATGGAAAAAAACGCTGTGGGGCAACTAGAGCGTAACCGCCAATTACTTACTGAAAATATTTCCGGAACTTTTGCGATTAGTTATACTTTTTCTCGTTGGAACTTAAGCATTGATTATACCGGCAATGTATATGGTCCCATGAGGCTACCTATACTAGAGAATGACTTCCGCAACGAGTTTTCAGAAACGTATAGTTTGCAAAATATCCAAATCACCAAAAAGTTTAACAATGGACTGGAAATATACGGTGGGGTAAAAAACCTACTCAACTTTACACCTCCCGCCAACTCTATTATGCGGGCGTTTGATCCGTTTGATAAAACTGCGGATGACCCAGTAAACAACCCCAATGGGTACACATTTGACCCTACTTATGTGTTTGCACCCAATCAGGGCATTAGAGGATTTTTTGGGGTAAGGTACAGCATCCGTTAAGTAAAGAAACAAAACAGCTGTTTGGTGAACAATGCAAATATTTGTTAAAGACATACAGCCATCAAAAACACTGTTGGTTTTTACCAAAGATTTTTTCAACCAGTAATGTATTATTGAATGATTATAGTCTAATATTTCGTAGCCTCGTGCTTTTTAAAAGTTGTAAGGTTAAAAAGGAGTAGAGTATCTGCTCCTTTTTACTGGCTTTAGGCCAATAGTTTTTGATACACAATGATGACACAAAAAACTCTTTTTTTATCTCTGCTGCTCATTCTTTGCGGCAATTGGGCTAGCGCCCAAAAAAAACAGAAAGACAACAAAGTTATACAATGGCTCAGTTTTGCCCAACTAGAAAAAGCCATGCAACAAAACCCTCGCTATATATTGATAGAGGTTGAAACCGACTGGTGTGTCTACTGCAAAATGCTTGACAAAGCCACACTTAGCAAACGTAAAGTGACAAAGGTAATCAACGAATATTTTTATGCAGTAAAACTCAATGCCGAACATCCTCAAAAGATACGTTTTGGTGGTCAGGTATATCCTTTTATGACCCAAGGTAACAACCAAGGCATACAAGGGCTGACATTGGCGCTCAAAGCAAAAAGTTACCCCACCCTGGTGGTGCTTTCACCCGATTACCAGGTCATTCATCGGCATAATGGCTATATCAAAGCAAAAAAACTGGCACCTATTTTAGAGTTTTTGGGGGCAGAGGCATACAAAACCCAGTCGTGGAAAGACTTTATCAACACCTATAAAAAGAAGGGAAAGAATAGAGGGAAATAATTTTTTTGTTTTTTTTGAACCTTTTCTCTTAAAATTGATTTATAGTATTGAAAGAAAATTGTCAAAAATAATTGTTAGTACGCAAAATTAAACTCGCGCCAAGCCTTGACGCGAGTTTCTTTATTTAGAGCTTGTTTAAAATTAGCCAAAAGGCAGAGAGCTCGCTAAAGCTCGGTTTGACGCATCTAATCCAAAAACTCGTCATAAAATCTCCTATGACCGAAAATTTAAACAAGCTCTTATGCTGGGTTACATTCCAGCATAAAGATTAGTCATCTCTTCCTCCTCTTCATTATATCTTGCGGGTGCAGCTTTAGCTTCACGGGCAAAAGTGGTACACACTGTATGATCTTTGTTTTTTTCGAGAGGAAGTAGGGGCGCCACCTGATTTGCTGGTTTTTCGACACGCCTGATACGTCTGACAATGGCAACTTTGGTAATAACGCCAACGCTTGCAAGGATGAATAGATTTAAAAGCATTTTTTAAAAAAATATGAAAATGAAATTTGTGCTAATTAGGATTTTATTTCAGGCAAAGACCTGATCACCTCTTTACCCTAACGACCATACTTTTGTTATGCTGCAAACTTACACAGTTTAAACTGTGTAAATATTACGCCTGCAATTTTTACGTACAAAAAACCTCTTCACTGAAAAAAACCAAATATAATTCCTTTATAATCAATCACTTATACACAAGAAACTTGCTTTCTATATTTTTTTATCCTCAATATTTGCACAAATAAAAAAAGTGCGTACCTTTGCAATCCCTTACAACAAGGGACACAACAAAAAGGACCGGTAGCTTAGCTGAATAGAGCACCAGATTACGGCTCTGGAGGTCGTAGGTTTGAATCCTACCCGGTTCACCAAAAACAATTAACCTCTGCATTTTGCAGAGGTTTTTTTTATGCCTTTTAGGAACGTGATCGCCCCGTAAACGGGATTTCGGGCATAGCCCTCAACAATAACCCCGATAAGAAATCGGGACTTTGAAGCTGTCCGGTTTAGAACATATTAGCTTCGCAGAGCTTGAACTTCGTTCTGCGGTTCTCTTTACTGACTTTCGTTACCCCGGCAGTTCCGCCGGGACTATGAGCTTTTATTGTCCGTGGTACCGTCCCACGGTCTGGCTCAACATCCCCCGGATGTTGCCTTGCCCGCAAAGTCGAGTAGATAAGGGGATTTTCACCCCAAATCTCTCACAGAACCGTGCGTGATAGTCTCCCATCACACGGCTCTTGTTATACAAATCATCATAATTTAACTCCTGTATTCCAGTGATAAAATGGTAATGACTTTGTCTTGTCGCTTTTAATCCTCCTCATATTATTAAGTTGTTAAAAACTTGAAAACTGTATAACTGAACCCCTTCGCTCCACTTCCATTACAGAAGCTTCTACACTAATACGAGTTCATCCGCCACCCTCTATCATCTCAGTATTCGCCTTGTAGGATCGCTACTTGTACTTTCCCTTAATGATCATAGAGGGCTTCCCCTGTTCCATAACTAAGCCTAAATAAGAGTCATGCCAACTTAATGACGGTTGCCACATAGACACTTGACAGGGTACGCTCTATGCTTTGTCCCAAACTTTATCGGATAAGTCTGGTTTTGACAACAAGTAGCTGTTCTCGACACTTCTTCATTGGTTCACTTGCGTTCATCTCTCTTATTCACACCTGACTCCGTACCAGCGGAGCCTTTTCTCTAGCCGTTCAATACCAAAACATTACTGTCATAGCACCGTAGAGTGGTTTAAAGGCTATTCCTGTAAATCGCCTTTGGTGGGTCTACCACCATCTTAGTTATAGCATACAAAGCTTGTTGTGCTTTGTTTCAGGGCACACCCGATAGCTGCAGCTTTGCTGCGCTGAGCTCTGCCAAAGGCTAAAAGTGCCTCAGTCAGCCTTGAGTTTATGACCTCAATCTCGACACTTATTTTGAACATGTTCCTTAGCCAAAATACTCCTTCTTTTTCACCTTTTATTACTTGCTTTGTTATCCACTGTTTTTTGACTATTGGCCAAGGATAACCTTTTCTTTGTTCAAAATACCTGCCTTGTAGCAGAACAGTCGCAAGCAAAATTTGTATGAAGTTATATTCATTGAATTTTAAAGATGCGCATTTTTCAGTCTTATACACAAGCATTTTGGTTTGACCACTTTTTTTTAGTATGTTAAACACCTACCCTAATAGATTTAGCCCATACTTTTTTAATTTAATGCCCAATGTATGACACTAAAAAGTGATAGGCTATTGAAAATCAACCAAACATTTCAACACCACAAACAAAAAACGATTTATGAAAGAAGATTTATTTAATTACGATACGTATACTACTTGTTTGGCGCGCTTAGACCAACTCAATGCCAACACCCGCCCCCTTTGGGGTAAGATGTCTGCCGCACAAATGCTGGCACATTGTGCGGCTGTACAAGAAACAACCAACGGAGCCCCTCTTAAGAAAAAAACCTCTCTTTTGCTGAAAGTACTCAAACCTATGATCAAAAAAATGGTGGTCAAAGGGGAATACAAACATGGTGAAAAAACGCACCCGGCTTATGTACAAAACAGCCCCAAAAACTTTGAGCAGGAAAAAACACGTTTACTCAATGCCCTGAGGGTTTTTTACGAAATGGGACCAGTAAAAGCTGAAGCTATTCCGCATGAGTTTTTTGGAAAGATGACTGCTGCCGAAAAAGGACGGGCAATGTTCAAGCATTTAGAGCATCACCTCCAACAGTTTGGGGTGTAAAGATATGAACGAAGCTTAAACCACCAACCCAAAAGCCCCCTTTGATTAGTTCAAAGAGGGCTTTTGAATTTTCATATAGCAAGCAAACACTACTTCCCTAAGGTCTTGTAGGCAACCAGCCCACCTATTAGTAAGTTGACTCCAAACAAGCCTACAAAAGCAAGCATCCAAGGGTTAGAATCGGTATTTTCGTGGTGGCGATGATGGCGGTGTTTGTACCTACTATAATACGACTTGCCACAACTGCGATAGCGCCCCGACCTTGAATCATTGTTATGAGATATCAAACGTCTGGTTCTGCGCTCTAGGTGTCTTAACTTGCGTTGCTTGGCTCGGTTAATCAACAGTCGGCTGGTGAGCATATTTATCGAGCGGTAATACTCCATGACTTTAGGTTGACTTAAGCTTTCGTCTACTTTTATGTAGCCTTCTATGTCGTGTATTTCTGCCATAAGGGCATTTTCGTGAGATTTTAACACCCGTGTAGCTTTACGTACTTGCCGCTTCAACACATGCAGCTTGTGGGTACTATTTTGTAAGGCATTTAGTTCTCGTTCTAAACGATAAATACTTGTATAACGTGGGCTTTTTCTACGCCTGAAGCAATCTACAACACGTGTATCTTTGTATATGCTTGGGTAGGCATCTGACTGTACCTGTATCTCTACCTCTATTTCAGCTGTACCCTCGGATTCGTGGTCGTACTGGGCATAAGCAGGCACCAAAAAACAAGTAAGGGCAAATAACCATAACAGCGTCAAAAACTTAGGAAGTTGGCGGTTTTTTTTCATAATGAAAAGAATTAAAAGGTGATCATGCAATATTGGTTATTCTAATATAAAAAAATACCCACAACATTCCTATTGTGGGTAAGCAATAAACAGAATAAAACCTATGTTTTCTTATCTTTTTCTAATAGAACCTCCGCTTGAGCTCTTTACATTTACCTTTTGAGGATTGCCAGCGTATATAATCGACCCACCTGAGCTTGCTCTAGCCTCAATTGTTTGGCTCACATTTACTCTTATGCTTCCACCTGAGCTCACCCTTATCTCGGCACTTTGGCTTGTAAAATCTTGTGCTTTAATTCGCCCGCTTGAACTTCCTCTGGCCACCAAAGTGTTGGTGCTGCCACCTGATAAAAGCATTTTACCTGCTGAAGAAGCATTCAGTTTCAAGTCGTTTGCCTGTACTTTTCCTTCAAAGCGTCCCGCTGAAGACACATTCAATGCCATAGAGCTACCACTGATGGTATAATTGGTCTTGACCGACCCTGCCGAACTTGCCGATACCTTGGCAATGTTTTTAAAATTGCTTTGCAGGTCGATGCGGGCGGCTGAACTTGCACTAATGGCTGTTAATGACCGACAGGTAATTTTCACCTTTACATCTACCCTACGATAGCGCCGTCCATCTTCCAGGTGTACTCTTAATCGATCTCCTTTTATCTCGGCTAACACCTCTTTGGCAGTAATGTTACCACTTACACTAATATCAATGGCTTCTGTATTTCCCTTTACCACAATGGCTTTGATACCCTCGGCCACGCTCAAGCGCGAAAATGCTTCAAGGTTACGGGTTTCGGTAGACTGTGCCTGGGCTACAAGTGTCAATAAAAGCAAGGCAAAACTCAATGCAATAGACTTCTTCATGGGTTCAATTAAATTTATGTAGTATATTGGTTTGTGAGATCATCACTCACCAACAACAGTTCTTTATTGTATTTCTTATTTGGTTCAAAGAGGTACATAATATCTAAAGAGTTGCATATAATGCCCACATTTTTTTCAGCCTCCTAACAAAATAGTGGTACTATCACAGTCACGAAATACCGCACTCATTACGAAATAACGTATAAAAACACCGGTTTTTAGCCCTACTCATTTCTGGAAAAATAAAAAAATGAAATTTTATTTCACTGACTATCAAATACTTAAAAAATAATTTTTAAGCAAAAAAACTTTTGGTATTTGGTTTGAATAAATAGTAATCAAAGATATTTAATAAGCTTTGTGGTTAGGAAAGAAAAACGAGACTCTGTTAGGGTCTCGTTTTTTACTTTAGTGCCATTATCAAATCTTCTCGTGGGGCTTTGTTCGTTAGCCTAACCAATAAGCCTGACTATTCCAGCGGCTGACGGAACACTTGCCAACTTAGAAGCCCGCACATAAGTCGTTTATAATGTTTCGAATAGCATTGCTCAGGTCACCCTGCGGTAAGACCTTCACGGAGGGGAGTATTTAGGTTGATTGCTGTACGATGGAGCAAGCATCCTGATAAACCCATTACACATGAGGGTAACCACAAACATTGCCTTTACCTACTGCCGTTTATAATGTTTCGAATGGCATTGCTCAAGTCACCCTGCGGTAAGACCTTCGCGGAGGGTGGAGCGGCCCAAAGCTTGAAGCACCAATATACTAAGGACTTCAGAGAGGCTACCAACTACCGTCTCCCAACTCCTGACTTTAACATTGCTCAGGTCGCCCTGCGGTAAGGCCTTCACGGAGGGGGAGTATTTGGGTTGGTTGCTACACAATTGAACAAGAATTCTCTGTTATACTTGAGGGCAAACACAAGAGTTGCACCTACTAACGAAATACCGAAAAAATTACGAAATATCGTATAAAATTCTTAATTTTCAATCTTCCCCATTTTCGTGAAAGTAAAAAAATAAATTTTATTTCACTGATTATCAAATACTTAAAAAAATAATTTTTAAGCAAAAACACTTTTGGTATTTGGTTTGAATATATATTAACCAAAGATATTTAATAAGCTTTGTGGTTAGGAAACAAAAAAGACTCTACAGTGTAGGGTCTTTTTTTTGTGTATTTGATACAAATGAAAATGAACAGGTTGGCTAAAAACCACAACCCTGAAAGGTATAGGCAGCAGTAAGTGATCCATTTTTAGTTATTGCCATCCCCTTGGAGTTGAGGGTATAGCCAAATATTTCAAGGCCAGTCATTTGCTCACTTTTAATATTATATAAAGGCAAAAAACCTCGGTATTCGTTGCCTTCAAAATCAGACACAGGTGCTTCATTGGTCCATTGGTCACGGTTGGTAGCAATAAAAAAGCACAAATCAGGGTTGAACAAAGCAAACGGGCTCAGAGACTTCTCATACGTATACCTTCTAAAGGGCTGATTATCTTTACTCCTTACCTGAATCACATTGCCTTTACCATCTCTTGTGTAGTCAAACTTAAACTTTACTACTGTTCCAGCTTCATCGCCATAAATTACCCAAGACTTACGCTGCCCTTTATTGTCATAAGCAAACTTCCACCATTCCAAAAAAGCTCCTGTTTGGTCTTCTTGCCTGATTGAAGCAAGCAAACCACTGCGATAGGTGTAAATATGCCTAAGTACCAACACTCCCATAATGTATTTGTCTACAGCCTTGATAGTACCATCTGACTGATAGCTCACCAACCACCTAAGTTGTACTTTATTCTGATGAGTAATTTCTACTAACCTATGTTGCCCATCATATATATAAATCTGGCTTTTCAATTTGGAGTCATTATCCTCATATACTCCAGTAAAATCTATTCGTGCAAGTTTACAGGCATTGCCAATACAGGCTGGCACCATCACAGCACTTGAGTAAGCCGAAAACTTACCACCCTGCTTGGCACGCACACGATAATAATAGTTGGTTTTAAAATCTACCCCCTGCACTGTGTGTGAACCACCCAATACAGTTTTGTTTCTATAACCTGGCAAATAATCGGTAAAAGTGGTATTGGTTGCTACCTCCAACGAATACAACTCAGACTCAGACCGCACCTGCCAGCTTGCTGTAAATCCGTTAACTGTTTGGTTAACCACCTGATTGACTACTGGTGCAGGCAATAAACCTGTGACTAGCCTAACCACGTTCGAGTAGTCAGAGGTTGCTCCAAGTCCTTGTGCTCTCACCCTATAATAATACACTCTGCTGGCGTCAAGAGCCGCTATCTCGGCAAAGTTATCAAGCACTGCCAAACTATTATAAGTAGGCAGTATTTGACTAAAATTAGGGTCAAGTGCTACATCCAACAAGTATACTGACGCATTGGGTGCAGGTTGCCAGTTTGCCTGAAAAGAGCTACTCCTGATGTTGGTGGCGCTGGTAGCTACGGGAGCCTCTAGCATTTTGGTGTTTACGACAATCACTTTAGAATAATTTGACCTGGTTTCGCTGTTGATTGCCCTTACCCTGTAATAGTACTTTTGATTGGCGTTTAATCCATTGACCAATAAACGATTGGCAGAGAGGTTCAGGTTGGTGTAGTTGGGCATGATGTTTTCAAACAATGGGTCGGTAGATACATCTATTTGATAGGAGCTGGCTTCAGTCATCTGTTTCCAATTGGCGATAAAACTGGTAAACCCTATTTGGGTAGCAGACAATGTCTCAGGGCTGGGCAACGAAGTAGTAAATACTGATAGGGCACTGGAATATTCAGACAATGAATTATCTTTTCGGATTTTCACCCGATAATAGAACTGTTTGCCTACGGCTACATTTTTGACTACCACGTGAGTGTCTGCTACAATCTCTCGCGTTTGATACCCCTCTAGTAATTGGTTGAAGTTTTCGTCAAGCGCTATATCTAGTAGGTATGCTGTCACCACTGGCATTTTTTTCCAATGTAGCCTAAAACCCGTGGCCGATACATTGCTGGCACGATATACTATTGGAACATCCAATGCTTTGGTGGTTACTTTCACCACATTGGAGTTGGCAGATATTTGGTTAGAAACATTAGCTCTTACTCGATAATAATAGGTGGTATTGGCATTAAGCCCTCTAAAAGTAAGGGAGAGATTGTTGGCTTTTTTACCCTGGTAATCATCCATAATTTGGGTAAAATTTTCGTCCAACGCCAAGTCTACTTCATAACTTCCGGCTCCTGTGACCTTTTTCCAGTTGGCTACCAAACTCACCTCTGCTACTTGGGTGGCTTGGGTGGCCACGGGTGAGGGTAAAATAAAATCTTTTTCGAACATTGAGCAGCTATAGAGCAAGGCACTGACAATGAACACCCAAAGGCTTACTTTGACTATTCGATACATGTAATTTTATAATTTAGATGTTTTGTGGTGAGTATGATCAACATAGCCTTTTGCTTTAGCCAAGCCTTACATACTACTCTTCCTCAATAAATAAATGGTATTATAATTTGTAGTGGATCACTCTTATTGATTTGCCTGATGTCATCACTTTCTTTATTTAGAGCTTGTGTAGTCACCCAATGTAAGCGTATGTTTAAAAATTAGTTTGCTGTCTTAAGTAGCAGCAAGTAATTAGCTATAAGCGACAAGTAAGGGTAACTCATTCATAATATGGTTGTTACACCTACTCATTAGGTATATTTAATTCTGCCTTGGTACTTATTTTCAATTAAGTTGCTAAAAATCAACATTATAGAAAAATAGTAGCTACCCATAGAAGGGTGCACCTAGTGCCTAGAACCTTATCGAGGTTTTTAACTCCAAAAACAGCACTTTAATCATACGCTAATTTTAGTATTCGAAAAGTGGGAAACCCTAAAAAGATGTAATATTGAGTATCAAGAAGCTTAGAAATGACAAAAAATAGGCTGTTGTGTTTTCAGATAGGTAAGGTAAAACACATTATCAACCACTCTTATACGTAAGTTGTCTCACAAAGTATAATGGAGGCATAGGCTGAAAGAAAGGAAAGTTTGATTTGAATACACTTCTTTAACAACTACACACTCAGGCATACTACTTTGGTATAATACAACCTGAGTAAGAGGGTAATTTAATGAACGATATATAAGCTTGTTGAAACAAAATTGTCCAGCCAATGGCTGTTACAACCTAAAGTCGATACGGTCAATTGTAATCAATAGTTGTCATATACAAACAGAGACTTTGAAGTATTTGCTAAACAAAAACGACGAAATACCGCTAAAAGCACGATATATCGTATAAAAAACCTGTTTTTTGCTCACCAACATTTTGTAAAAACAAAAAATATTTAAATATATGCTCCTGTATATCAATACTTTATAAATTATTTTTCAAGCAAAAAGGCTTTTGGTATTTGGTTTGAATAAATAGTAATCAAAGATATTTAATAAGCTTTGTGGTTAGGAAAGAAAAACGAGATCCTGTTAGGGTCTCGTTTTTTACTTTAGTGGCTTTTCCAAATGATCATTTCTCTATTGCACCTCTAAGGTGTTGGCTTTTATCAATGGCGTATGGAGCGAAGCAAAAACTACTGACGACCGACTCCCAACTCCTGACTTTAGCATTGCTCAGGTCACTCTGCGGTAAGACCTTCGCGGAGGATGAGGTGTATGGCGCGAAATGAAAACTACTGACGACCGTCTCCCAACTCCTGACTTTAACATTGCTCAGGTCACCCTGCGGTAAGACCTTCGCGGAGGATGAGGCGTATGGAGCGAAGCAAAAACTACTGACGACCGACTCCCAACTCCTGACTTTATCAGGTCACCCTGTGGTAAGACCTTCACGGAGGATAATATTGGGGGTTGGTTGCTACACGATGGAGTAAACACTCCGATGAATCTCATCACCACACCTGCTGTCTATACGCCAGAGCAACCACAAGGGCTGCCTTACTAACGAAATACCACACTCATTACGAAATAACGTATAAAAAACACCATTTTTTACCTCGCTCACTTTCGTGGAAAACAAAAAAATACAACTTTATTTCACTGACTATCAAATACTTAAAAATTATTTTTCAAGCAAAAACACTTTTGGTATTTGGTTTGAATAAATAGTAATCAAAGATATTTAATAAGCTTTGTGGTTAGGAAAGAAAAACGAGATTCTGTTAGGGTCTCGTTTTTTACTTTAGTGCCCTTTCCAAATGATCATTTCTCTATTGCACCTCTAAGGTGTTGGCTTTTATCAATGGTGTATGACGACCGTCTCCCAACTCCTGACTTTAACATTGCTCAGGTCACCCTGCGGTAAGACCTTCGCGGAGGATGAGGCGTATGGAGCGAAGCAAAAACTACTGACGACCGACTCCCAACTCCTGACTTTATCAGGTCACCCTGTGGTAAGACCTTCACGGAGGATAATATTGGGGGTTGGTTGCTACACGATGGAGTAAACACTCCGATGAATCTCATCACCACACCTGCTATCTATACGCCAGAGCAACCACAAGGGCTGCCTTACTAACGAAATACCACACTCATTACGAAATAACGTATAAAAAACACCATTTTTTACCTCGCTCACTTTCGTGGAAAACAAAAAAATACAACTTTATTTCACTGACTATCAAATACTTAAAAATTATTTTTCAAGCAAAAACACTTTTGGTATTTGGTTTGAATAAATAGTAATCAAAGATATTTAATAAGCTTTGTGGTTAGGAAACAAAAAAGACTCTACAGTGTAGGGTCTTTTTTTTGTGGGGTGTAGAATTTTATCTATAAGAAAAAATCGGGCGCTAACTCTGCTCCTGGTTCTACAGCATAATGGTCTAGCTCGGTAATACCTTCAGTAGCCAACACATCGTCATCTATAAAAAAATTACCTGTACACTTGCGATAGTCTTTGCTCAGAATATGGTAAGCTGCATCTGCCATAATCTCAGGCTTGCGCGATTTCTTTACTAGTTGGTCACCACCCGGCATATTGCCCACCGCAGCCGTGGCTATAGTAGTGCGTGGCCACAAGGCATTGAAAGCAATTTTACCTTTAAACTCCCCTGCCATCCCCAACACACACATACTCATTCCATACTTTGCCATTGTATATGCCACATGAGGAGCAAACCACTTGGTGTCCATGGTAAGCGGGGGCGATAAGTTGAGCACGTGAGGATTTTCGGCTTTGCGTAAATGAGGAATACAGGCTTGTGATACCATAAATGTACCCCGTGTGTTTACCTGATGCATCAGGTCAAAACGCTTCATTTGGGTCATGAGGGTGCCTGTAAGTTGAATGGCGCTGGCATTGTTTACACAAATGTCTATGCCCCCAAAAGTTTCTACAGCCTTGGCTACGGCTGCTTTTACCGATGTTTCATCACGCACATCTACTACTACTGGCAAAGCTTTGCCTCCTGCTTGTTCCATTTCGGTGGCAGCGGTAAAAATAGTCCCTTCTAGCTTGGGGTGAGGTTCGGCGGTTTTAGCAGCTATTACAATGTTGGCACCTTCGCGGGCGAGACGTAAGCCTATAGCTTTGCCAATGCCTCGGCTGGCTCCTGTAATAAAAACAGTTTTTCCTTTAAAATTCATTCGATTTATTTTTAGATTTTATAATTCAATAGTCCATAGCGCCTGCAGGGGCAAGCTTTAAGCGACAAGTCGCAAGTCCTTAGATACCGATGAATATCGGTGCTACACCCTGTTTAACTGCGTTGAGCTCATCACAGCAAATTGCTGCCCCGATAAATATAAATCGGGATTTAGAAATAGATTCGGTTCACAGGTAACTGCACTTTTTCTATCATGTTGATTTTTAGTAACTTATAAAAAGCCCCGACAGGGGGCAAGCTTTAAGCGACAAGTCCTTAGATACCGATACATATCGGTGCTTCAAGTTGCACCCTGTTCCGCAGGTAGTTAACAAACTCATAGTATGCTTGTTTTCAACGTTTTATGAATTTTTTAGTTAAAATTCGATAGCCACACAAGCACTTAACACGATGCTAGAAATCAGTCAATTTACGAGACATACAAGACACTGGGATATTGTTTCATCTATTGCTTGTTTTAAAAAAACTCTCCCAAGTTATAAAATAAATTCTGATGGAGAGTGCTCCTGCTTTGGAACTAAAGTTCAAGCTTTAATGATTTTATCAATTACTAATATTAATTTATTAACATCAACCCCAAGACAACATCATCAATGAAGACCTTTAAAGTAAACTTTGACAATGCCCAAGGCGACACATTAGATGCCCGACTGGAGCTACCTGCCGATCAACACCCCCATAACTATGTGTTGTTTGCCCACTGTTTTACTTGTGGTAAAAACCTGGTAGCCATTAAAAACATCAGTCGTTCGCTTACCCGCGATGGCTTTGCTGTGCTTCGGTTTGACTTTACCGGGCTAGGCGAAAGTGAAGGAGAGTTTGCTGATACTAATTTTTCGTCTAATATAGAAGACCTTATCCAGGCAGCTAAATTTCTGGAGCAAAACTATCAGGCGCCTACCGTGCTTGTGGGACACTCGCTGGGCGGGGCTGCTGTACTAGCCGCTAAACAAAATATTACAAGTGTGAAAGCAATTGCTACTATAGGGGCACCTTACCACCCTGCCCATGTCACACATTTGTTTCAAAACAGCCAGGAAGAAATAGAAGCTACTGGTGCTGCTGAAGTAAGCATTGGGGGCAGGCCCTTTAAAATTAAAAAACAATTTCTTGATGATGTCACTGAGTTAAGCACCAATCACCAACTTATTCATCATCTCAACGCGGCATTGATGGTGATACACGCACCCGAAGACAAAACCGTGGAATTAGACAATGCCACTCAAATTTATAAAGCTGCCCAACACCCTCGTAACTTTGTAGCACTGGATGGTGCTGACCACCTCATGAGCCGCAAAGAAGACTCATTATATGTAGGAGATGTGATTGCTACCTGGGCAAAACGCTATGTTGACATGCCTACCCAAACCCGCCTTTCCAGTGATGCCCAAACAGTAGCACGTACTGGAGAAGAGGGGTACACTACCGACATTATCACGGGCAACCACCGCCTTACTGCCGACGAACCTGCATCGGTAGGTGGCAACGATTTTGGTCCCACACCTTACGACTTGCTCAATGCAGCACTGGGGGCTTGTACTGGTATGACTCTGCGGATGTATGCCGACCGTAAAAAGTGGGATTTGCAGGGGGTAAAGGTACACATTGAACATAACAAAGTGCACGCTCAGGAATGCGCCGATTGCGAAACCGAAAAAGGCAAAGTAGATGAGTTTGTACGCACTATAGAGCTGGAAGGCAACCTGGATGATGACCAACGCAAACGCCTAATGGAGATTGCAGATAAGTGCCCGGTACATCGGACTTTGCACAATGAGGTAAAGGTGAGAACTAGTTTAAAGGGCTAGTAATCTGGCTTCTAAGTAGGTAAAGTAGAAATTTTGATGAGTTTTGGTTACTGGCGATCTTCAAAAATTGAGCATAGCCGTAGCTATGGGATATTTTTTAAGAGAAGCTAGTGAACAAAAGGCGCGAAATAGCGCTTTACTTATGTAGCGTCCAGAGTACTAGTATAGTCACAGGGCACAAGCGACCAGTTTCAGGCAATGTAGCCTTGGAGCTGGTCGTTTTTTTATTCAAAAAAATAAAATAAAAACTCAACAATTCTAAACATTTTGTTTAAAAAATATTTTCTACTATCTTGCTCTTATGATACGAGCATACAAAAACCAAGTTGGAGAAACCATTACAGAGATTTTTCCTAACTTAAGCAAAACATTTTTCCGCATAGAAATAGTCAAGAACGAACCTCTCCAAGAAGAACTCCTTAGCCCAGAGTTGGTTTTTTTTTCAAAAGGTAACGACGATTCAAGGGGAAGAACCTATTATTCATGTAGAGATTCAAAATACGCCGCAACCTGACACAACAGACCGTATGAGAGTTTACTACAGTTTGATTAATGCAAAATACGGTCTACCTATTCGTCAATTTGTGCTGTCCCTAAAAAAACATGTGTCTGAAGACAACACGCTGACATTTGTAGAACAAATATTCAAAAATTATCACGCGATAAGATACTGTCAGGTTGATTCCGAAGCCTTGCTAGAAGGGTATATTGCTGATATTTTAAGCAATGATATTTCTTATCAAAAAGAGGATTTAGAAGGAGCACAAAAAACAGAACAACAAATCATCTCAATCTTGAAAAAAAAGGGATTTTCTGCCGAAAATATTACCACAGTAACTCCCTTGATAAGGCAACAAATAGAAAAACGCTAATACCAAAAAAGCGCACAACCTCAAGTAATAAAACATGAGATTGCACGCTTTTTTAATGCAAAATAATTAAGCGGTTACCAATTCTTTTTCCTGTTTTTTAGGTGTTTTTGGTTTACCTTTTTTGGCAGCTTTCACCCGATCCCACAACCACTGTACCCCCAAACAAAGGAGCATCATGAGAGGCATCGTAAGCAATACTTCGCTGGCATTGAACCGCTGAAAACCCACGATGCACATTCCCCAGCATACCATCACCCATTGGATAATATAGAATGAAGTAACCCTGGGGCTCAGATATAAGAAAAAATCAAACACTTTGTTGGGCTTTACTACAGTTGACAACCAGTGCGCAAACCAGGTAAGTAAAAGGCTAAATCCGATAAGGTAAAGCGTGCCCCCAAAACCTAAGTGGAAGAAATCGGCAAAGTGGTACTTAAAATCATAGAGACACAGTGCACCTCCAACTACCAAAAACACCAACCCATATTGCCACATTCGCTTGAATGTAAGTCCAATGTCTCGCCCAACATCCTGGTAAAGCCTGCCAAAAAATATTCCAGCAAGAATGAAAGCCACCCACGGGAACAAAGTAAAATATACATTGTAATGTACACCCCACAACAAATCTAACACATAATCTACCCCTTGTATTCCTACCCTGGTGCCTCGTACAAACGGGGCAATAGCCGCTACAATAATGGCGAGTATCAAGGGTACATACTTATTTTTAGAGAAGTGGTTGACTACTCCCATCAAAAACAACGACAGTCCGGCAAGTTGTAAAATATCTCCGGTAGACAACATGTACAACATGTTCTCAAAAGTAGCGGGTGGTGTCCAACCATAGGCTTTGATAAAGTTATCGGGTATCACCCCTGCAACAGTAGGCACTATAAATTTCATAAAGTTCATACCATAACCGGCAGCCAGCAAAATAAGCCCTCGACGAAACGAAAGTTTCAGACTTTGGTTGCGTGAAAAGGTAAACGAAAACCCCATAGTAATGAGGAACATGCCGGTGCCCTTGCCCATTAGGTGGACAATTGACCCCAATAAAGTACTGGCTTGAGTGTGCTGGTCGCCATACATCCATAGTGTATGAATCACCACCAGCATAGAGGTACTTGCTCCTCTGGCCAAATCGATTGCTTGTATTCTTTTGTTCATTAGTTTAGTTTTTAGTCAATAGCTTCTACAGCCTAAAGCTATTAGCCTTTAGCCCTTAGTTTTAGGCTGGTTTGTAGGCATACTATCTATTTTATAATATATTGATTTTTAAACACTTATAAAATCGGTAGATGGAAGTCTAGAGAGTTAGCCAATAGTCTACAACTTTATTTGTAATACTGAATGCAACGAAATACCTGGTTGAGAAAAACACTAAAAATGCCTGCTTTAAGGCATATAAAAGGATGTTGACTCCTTATTCATTTAAAAACTTCTACTGCTTGAACGACACCGGGTTTTTAAGCACTGACACGAGCTTCAGGCTATTGATCGGGTCGGCAAGGTTGAGCATTTGCTTGTGGTTGCCCAACTGCAAACGGTTAAGACAACAACGCTTAAACTCAGGCACAAACAAGTCGTAACGTTCGTACTTGGCGGCGTGCTCAGGATGGGCACGCTGGTAGTCGCGTATACAATTGTGTACTGTTTGCCAAAACTCTTCTTCTTGATAATTTGCCTGGGTGTGTAAAATAACACTCAAAAACCTAAAGAAGCAGTCAAACACATCGGTAAACAAAGACAAGATTTGCATTTCGTCGCTGGCTTCCGTGTACAGCCTTTGTACCCTTTCGGGCAAATCGTGTGTGTTGTCGTACAATAGCACCTCTTCGGTAATGTCTTTCATCAACGCCTTTACAGGTACATTGTCTTCTAACACCAACAACAAGTTTTCGCCGTGCGGCATAAACACCAACCCATGCTCAAAAAAGCAATGCAACAAGGGCGTAAAATAACACTTAAGGTATGCTTTGAGCCACGCCTCTACTGTTACCCCTGCGTCTTGGATCAATAGTGGCAACAATGCTTGCCCGTGAGTATCTACATGCAGCAAAGCCGCCATCGTCATTACCTTTTGGTGCGCTTCCATTTTTTGCGCCGGGCTTTGTCGCCAGAGCGCCGCCAACATTTTGTTTTGTGGATACGCCCTGCCCAATGCCTCGAAGTGCTTGTGACGATAGCCTACTGTAGCCACCTCGTCGAGCATCTCAAACCCGCATTGTTGCAAAAAGGCATCACTGCCCAACAAGCCCCTTACCCAATCGGTAATGGCAGGCGTGCTTTGCATATAATAAGGCGACAACCCCCGCATAAAACCCATATTGGTAATGCCCATCGAGGTTTTGGTGTAGTGCTTTTCGGGGTCGCTGGCGTTAAAAAGCGTTCGGACCGATTGCTGTGCCGAATACAAATCGGTGCTCTCGCCCACACACACAAGGCGACGCTGAGCAATATCGGCAGCATACAAATACACCAACTTGTTTGCCCACTGCCAGGGGTGCACTGGCATGAGCACATAGTCATCGGGCGAAAGCCCCACGTTGGTCAATTGTTGATGAAAGTGCGCTACCTGCGCCGTGCCCAACTCTTGCTCTAACAATTGCTCATAAGGTAATCCCTCTATGCCAGTATACTGGGCGTAGTCTTTGTGCCCGGCAAGCCACACCAACCTAAAAGGAACATCGGCTTCGGGGGTATAGCGCTCAAAGTCTTGGGGGCTGAGCCCCATCTTGCCATTGTTTGCCAAAAAACAAGGGTGTCCTTCGCGCATGGCGTGCTCTACCTCCTGAAAATCAGCCTTTACCAATGCCTTGGCGTCGAAACGCTCATTGCGCCACTTATAAGCCGCCGCATACAAAGTCCCTCCTATTTCTTCTAAATAAGTAGCCCGAAACTCTTCGGGTATTTCAAGCTGTTCTTGAAACTCAGCAATAAAATGTAACAAATCCAAAGAGGCTACCTCTTCGCCTTGGTATTTACAAATGCTTTCGTGGGCAATGTGCCAGTGGTCGAGCGCAAACCTTTGAGCCACAAACTCATAACGGATCTGAGGGTCATCGGCATGTACCACATATTGGTTGGCGTTGCCCTCTGCCTTGGTAGGTTTTAGCAATAACTCATGCGCAAATTCGCTCAACGCCTTGCCCACCAAAGCACGGTTTACCTCTTCCCACGGAAGTGGTGCCAAATGATCTATCGCCGCCTTTTTTTCGCTTATGCGCAAAGCTTTGCGAGCGGCGGTATACTGAGCATGGGTACAAAAAGCCAGGTGCGCCGTTTTATGAGGCAATGTCAACACTTTGTTGTATACAAAACCTGCTCGTTTGTTCAGTGCGTGTATTTTGTCATTGCGCAAATCGGGCTCTACCACTACCCTTTTTACTCCCTCATTGGCAAACAAAAAATCCATAACGGTAGTAAATACTGCCCAGGTAAAACCTTTGATTTTTTGATCGGGCGGCGCCACCAATACGTGCATGCCCCGGTCGCCTGGCTGTACCTCATAGTAGTTTGCCAGCAAGTCGTGGGTAGGGTCATAACATTCCGTCATAAAAACAGGCTTGCCCTGCCAAAACGCCACGTAAATTTCGTAACCGGGCGTAGCAAGCAAATCGCGGTAAGCCTCGTGCACTTCTTGCACGCTGCTATTGAGCATGCCCCAGTATTGCGCATAGGGTTGATTGACCCATTCGTGCAAAAAAGCCGTATCTTTTTCCAGCGAAAAGGGACGCAAATCGAAGCGTCCCAGTGATGGTATGTCTCTGGAGAATACTACTTCGGTGTTTGGTTGTTCTATATAATTGACAGACATTTTTTTTCTTTTTTTAGTCGGGAGTTAGGAGTTTTTACAGCCTAAAGCTATTAGCCTTTAGCCATTAGCTTTAGGCTGTTTTACAAGCATGCTACCTGCTTTATACAATAGTCCATAGTATTTAGTCGATAGTCCATAGCTGATTCGAGTAAATGTTCACCTTGTTAAATGCTGTAAACCAGTATTTTATGTTAAGATTGCTTACTCACTTTATTTTTAAAAGTGTTTCGGTTTTATGCCTAAACACCCAATTAAATAGTTTTTAAATTCATCAATGACTGATAACCGAGCCTTTGGCGAGTCCTTAGATACCGATGTATATCGGTGCTCAACGAAGTTAATCAGCAAACAACTTTGACTAAAACCACTGCGGAGTATTGTTATAATAACATTGATTTTTAGCTATTTATAAATTAACGAACCATTACACAGGTAATAAGCCTATAAACCAGTCTCAAATTTTTAGATACTAATCTTGTCGCTGAAACCTTGAGGCTGTAGAAGCTACCGACTACCAACTACCGACTCCTGACTATTGGCTAAGGTAAACTCTGCCACTGGGTTCTCAAGCGTGCCTATAAACTGCAACAGTATAGTAGGATCATCTAAGTCAATCATTTGCTTGTGGTTGTTGAGCTGCAAACGATTGAGGCAAGAGAGTTTAAATTCCGGAGCAAACAAATCGTATTGAGCAAACTTCTCTTTCAACTCAGGAAAACGTTGCTGATAATCGTGGATATTTTCTGCTACCAACTCCCAAAAACGCTTCTCTGAGAACTGGGCGTGCGCCACCAAAATGGTAGACAAATACCTAAAGAAACCGTCAAACACATCTATAAATATCGACAACAGTTTTACATCTTCTGCCACTGGTGCATACATGCGTTTGAGGTTTTCGGGCAGCTCAAAATCGGGGTTCAAAATCACCGCTTCTTCGGTAATGTCTTTCATCAGCGCCTTTACGGGCACGTGGTCTTCCAATACCAAAATTAGGTTTTCGCCGTGTGGCATAAACACCAAATCGTACTGATAAAAACAATGCAACAAAGGACTAAGGTATGCCTTTAGGTAAGCCCGCAACCAATCATCAGTGCTTAAGCCCGAAGCCTTGATCAGCTCTGGCACCAAAGCATTGTCTTCTTGGTCTATGTGTAACAAAGCCGCCATAGTGGTCAGGCGCTGGCGTTCGTTGATTTTACTCATAGGGCTTTCTCGCCACAGCGACGCCAACATTTTGTTGTAATCATTATGAGGGCCTAGCTCTTCATAATAAGGATTGACGTAGCTTACCGAAGCAATTTCGCCCAACATCTCAAAACCAGTTTCTTTGATGTAGCTGTCTTTCATCAACAAGTCTTCTAACCAAACTGCCATCTCTGGAGCGGTGCCCAGGTAATACAAAGGCAAACCACGCATAAAACCCATGTTGAGGATAGAAAGCGACGACTTGGTGTAAAATTTATGCGGATTGGTCACATTAAACAGCGTGCGTACCGACTGTTGTGCCATGTATTGGTCGGGACCATAGCCCAAACAAATCAACTTTCCGGTGGCTATTTCGGGGGAGAAAATATTCGCTAATTTGTTAAACCATTGCCACGGATGGATAGGAATAAACACATAGTCTGCCGGATCAAAGCCTTGATGCTCTATGGTTTGATTAAACGAAGTGAGGGTTGCCTCGTCCAGTTCGTGGGCAATGAGGGTGTTGTAGGGTAAATCGGCAGTACCTGCATACACTGCGCGGTCTTTGTGCCCCGCCAACCACAACAAAGCAAACGAATTGCCCGCTTCGGGTGCATAGGCTCGGTAGTCGCCACTATCAAACCCAATGCGTCCGTTGTTTGCCACAAAGCCAGGGTGTCCTTCCATCATAGACTGCTCTATAGTCTGAAAATCAGCCACGGCAAGCTCTTTAGACACGGGGTTATTTTTGATGTGTTTGTAGGCACTGCCATACAAAGTACTGGTGATTTCTTCGAGGTATACCGGCATTTGCTCAGGTATAATACCCAATTGCTCCCTAAACTCTTTGATAAACCATAGGGCATCCAGGGCTTCGGGCGCATCGTTGCGGTATTTTTCAACCGAATCAGCATCTATCAACAAATGATTGAGCGCCAACGGTTGCGCTTTAAAAGTATAGTATACTTCTTCGGCATCGCTTGCCAGCGAATACAAATGCCACATACACCCATCTTCTAACACACCGGGGCTTATTATTTTAGGGGTAATCAAACGTTCGTGGGCAAACTCGGTGATTGCCTTGCGTACCAATAAACGGTTTGCTTTTGCCCAAATACTGGGGTTGATGTGGGCAATTGCCTGTTGAGGCGATACAGTATTGTTGATATTATTCATAGCACTTCTTTTGATAACTTCGCGCAGATTTTTGTTTTTCAAATAATTTTGTTTGGTATAAAAAGCCAATTGGGCGGTTTTGTGGGGCAAACTCACGATGGCATCCAGCACAAAACCGATGCGTTCGCAAATCGCAAACATTTTTTTGTTCCTGATGTCAGGTTCTACCAAAATGCGCTGCACAGCAGCATCATCAAACACAAAATCGGTAATTGCCCGAAACACATGCCAGGTAAAGTTTGCCTTGGGGCGATTGGGCGGAGCCATCAAAATATGAATACCACAATCGCCAGGGCGTACCTGGTAATGTTTGCCTATTTCATCGGTTTGGGGGGCGTAACGTTCCAGCAAAAAAGCCATGTCACCATTGTACTCTCCTACCAATACCTCGTAGTTTTCACGTGCCAGTAATTGCTCATATTCAGCTTTTACCGTTGCCACGGAAGAATTTTGCAAGCCCCAAAACACTGCATACTCCAGGTTTACCCATTGGTGCAGGCGTTCGATGTCTTGCTCAATGTCCAGTTTTCTAAACCCAATCGTTCCGAAGCCTTCCACCGTTTTTTTATATAATATTTTTTGTTTCATGATTCTAGTTAATTAGTAGATAGTCCAATGCTGTTTCCTTAACAAAGCCTTTAGCCATTAGCTTCTCCGTGCTGCGGAGTGGAGCAAAGCTCTCATTAGCTTTAGCTGGTCGCAGATGGCTCACGCGTCTGTTTTTTTTAATGCTCAATCCTTAAGGAACCGAACATAGTGAGCTCAGCGGAGCTACGCCAGCATTGGTCGATAGGCGATAATTTGTTTAGCTTAGTCCCTGGTTAGCTAAAAGTCTTGGGTACGCTTTTGTCCACAGATCACACCTTGAAGCTTGTCGCTTAAAGCTTTCCCCTGTGAATGCTATGAACTGTTGACTGTGGTCTGTAAATGAAAAATAGCACAAAAGCTACTAACGACACGCCAAAACCAGCCAAAGCTATCCAAAATGGCATTTGCAGCCCTTGCGTATCTACCACAATACCCACCGAAAACGAAGCGAGTAATACACCCAGGTTTTGAAAAAAGTGGATTTTGCTATAGTCTACAGCATAAGATTCGGGGTTGCTCAACTGGAACAATAAGGCATCAAAACGTACCATTCCCTGAAAAATAGCCCAACCATACAGTATACGACCTATCACTACTACAGGCACCCAAGGGGTTACTTGCAAAAAGAGACCTGCCATGCCCAACACTAAAGCTATTGCAATGCGCTGGTAATCATTGCCTTGGTCACTTGCGTGCTTGCGGCTCCACCATAGGGCAAACACTGCCACAAAGCCTGGAATAGCATACATAAACCCTGAAACCAATTGGCTGCCAGTGCCTGATATGGCTTCCCAGTAACGGGCAAAAAAGGGACGAATGATAAAGTCGCCAAAGTACAACACCAAAGTAATGAGCCCAATTTTGAGTACAAATCCTTTGGGTACCAATGAGTTGCTGTTTTTTGGCGTATCGTCGTCACCATCAGGAGTGGGCAGCTCTATGTTAAAGCGAGGGCTTTTGAGCAAATAGATGCTCATCCCCATTTGAATAAAATCGCCCGCAGCCATTACCAAAAATATATAAGCAGGGTTGACCAGGTCTACTACCAGCCCACCTATGACTGCCCCCAAAATACCCCCCAAGTGCACTACTACCGACAAAATGCCGATGGTCCGGGTGTGGGCTTCGGGTTTGATAATACGCAAAATAAAAGGGTATACCAGCAAATAACTGCCCTTGAAGCAAACCATGGTGAGCGAGGCAATCCAAAACACCTGCAATGAGGTGGTGTAAAAACAATACAAGGCAAGTATGCCTGCCACCAATTGGGTGTATACCAATATGCGCAACTCGGCTACCCGCTTAGACACATATGCCCAAAACGGAAAAGCCAACATGACCATAAAGCAGATGGCAGCAAAATAGTAGCCTACCATCTTGGGGTTGGTGACCCCAAACCTTGCCTCAAAAAACTGAGGGTAAAATGGGTGCAGTAGATAATCGCTCACCACTGCTACCATAGTCATCCCTATGAGAAAATTTCTTAAACTTTTCATAATTTTAGAATGTTAGTCGGGAGTAGCTGACGCAAACTACAACAACTTGAGATTGTAGAAGCTACTAACTACTGACTCCCGACTCTTGACTACTTATTGTCAAATTTGCGAATAAGCAAACTACAATGACTTGAGGTTGTAGAAGCTACTAACTACTGACCCCCGACTCTTGACTTTCATCTGCCGACTTCATAAAACACTAAAAATCAACAACTTAATAGATAGGTTGGTTACCTGTAGATTAGTATCAAGCTTGTCGCTAGAAGCTTGAGGCTGTGGGGGCTACTGACTCCCGACTCCCGACTATTAACTAACAACTACCTCCTCTTCGGCTGATACTCCAAACTGTTGAAAAGCAATTTTTTGCTCTACTGGATAGTGATCTTTGCCCGTAAGTTCGCGAATGATGTAAGCATTGCGGTAGCACCCCATGCCCAAATCCGGAGTTACAAAACCGTGGGTATGCAACTCGGCATTTTGTACAAATACTTCGCTGCTGTTGGTGTCAATACTGTAGTTGCGGTGTACATCGTAGCGCCCTTGTTCGTCCCAACGAATGCGCTGACGAATGCCTTCTATAAAACCAGGCTGTTGGTAGCCATACCCCGTGGCCATTACCAAACCTTCGGTGCGGTGTTGGTAGTGTTTGTCTTCTTCGCGTTGATGCAAGGTAAGTTCAAACTGCTCGCCTTCTTTTTTCAAATCTTTGAGTTCGGCATGGGTACGCAGGCTTTTCACCGTTTTTACCTCCGATATTTGCTGAATGTACAATAAGTCATAAATCTCATTGATCAGGTCGGCATTGATTCCCTTGTACAAATGCTTTTGACTACCAATGATATGGTCGCGCTGGCGGGCAGGCAAAGCATGAAAATAATCTACATACTCAGGCGAGGTCATTTCAAGCGTTAGCTTGCTGTATTCCAATGGAAAGAAACGCGGCGAACGGGTAATCCAGTGCAACTCATACCCTTTGTCTTCGATGTCTTGCAACAAGTCATAGTAAATCTCAGCGGCGCTTTGTCCACTGCCCAACACCGTGATACTTTTCTTGTTTTGTAAAGCTTTTTTATTGGGCAAATAATTTGCTGAATGCACTAAATCGTCGCGGTGAGCCTCGGCGCAAGTGGGTACTATAGGGCTTGTACCTGTGCCCAATACCAACTTACGGGTTTTGTACACTTCGGTAGTGTTGGTTTCCTGATTGGTTACCGTAAGGTAATATAAGCCCTCAGCCTCTTTATAATGTACCTCATCTACTCCACGGTTAAAACACACATTAGACAATTGCCCAATCACCCATTGGCAATACTGGTTGTACTCGTTGCGCAACAGCAAGAAGTTTTCGCGGATATAAAAAGAGTAAATACGCCCTTGTTGCTTGATATAGTTCAAAAAACTATAGGGGCTGGTCGGGTCGGCAAGGGTTACCAAGTCGGCCATAAAAGGAATTTGTAACGTAGTAGTAGGCATAAGCATGCCAGGGTGCCAATCAAAGTCAGCTTTCTTTTCCAGAAATAACCCATCCAACCCTTCGATGGGTTCGGTCAAACAAGCCAGGCTTAGATTAAAAGGTCCAAGACCAATCGCAATAAAATCGTATATTTTAGTTGTCATGTTTTCTCTTTTAGTTTTTTAGTTGAGAGAGCCTACAGCCTTTAGCTTTAGGCTGTTCTGCAAGCATACCACCTATTTATAATGTATTGACTTTTAAATACTTATAAAGCTGATAGATGAAAATCAGTAGCTTCTAAAGGCTACAAATCCTTAGATGCCAATGCATGTCGGTGCTATTAGTCTTTAGTTTTACTTCAACATTCAAGTTTCTTATTTTTTATAAGAAGCCCTCCTACTCTATTCTCTTATTTGCAAATTTGACAAATCATTAATTTAGGTTATGCTATCAGCTACTGATCAATGCTGTTTACTTAACATTAAAAAACAAATGTGTAAGCCATCTGCGACAGGCTAAAAGCTTGAGCCTGTAGAGACTTCTATCTACCGATTTCATAAACCGCTAATAATCAACGATATATAAAATCACAAAAACTTGAAGAGCAGCTTCAACTTGGAGCTTGTCGCTTGTTCCTTGAACCTTTAGTAGCTACCGACTACGGACTATCAACTCCTGACTATTCGCATACTCTGCTGCCTTTGTCACTACTAGTTCAATAATGTGCTGCAAATGAGTAACAGTAGTATTAGGATTGAGTAAAGTAAATTTGAGGTAAATATTTCCGTTGAGGCGGGTACTGGCAATAGAGGCAAGCCCCGAATTGAACAAAGTATTTTTGATATACAAATTGGCTTCGTCCAGCTGAGCATTGGTAGCCTCATTGGGCAATTGGTAGCGAAAAACTACCGTGCTTAGCTCAGGTTCGTGTACCAGTTCAAAGCAACCTTGTGCCTGTAGCAGCTCATAAGCATCTATAGCACGGCGGTGCACCGTTTCGAGGTAATAAATTAAGTCGGTCTCGTCTACCATACGCAAAGTAAACCAAAGCTTGAGGGCATCAAAGCGGCGGGTGGTTTGTACCGATTTTACGATCAGGTTCTGAAAATCAGCCTCTTTGGTTTCTATCGGGTTCAAGTAGTCGGCATAATGCGACACATACCTAAAGTTTTGCTGGTTGGCCACCAAAAAAGCACTTGAGCATACCGGCTGAAACAAGGTTTTGTGAAAATCTATAGTAATAGAATCGGCATACTGTGCCCCATCGAACAAGTGTTTGTGGGTATGCGTAAGCGCAAAACAACCTCCATACGCCCCATCTACATGAAACCACATATCGTTGGCTTTGGCTACCGCGCATATCTCGTTGAGCGGATCAAAGCTGCCAAAATCGGTTGTACCCGCAGTAGCAAATACAGCTATAGGCAAGTTGCCTTGTTGTTTTTCTTTGCGAATGGCTGCCTGCAATGCCTCAGGCTTCATCTTAAAGCGTTCATCGGTTTCTACTACCACCACCGAGTTGTAGCCCATCCCCAACAATGCCGCGTTTTTCTTTACACTAAAATGAGCTTTGTCTGAGCAAAACACCCTAAACCTGCTCACATCAGGTGTCAAGCCCTCCTGCTTAATGTTTACACCCAGGTGTTTAAACGCATAATCGTCTCTTGCCATAAGCAAGCCCATAAAGTTAGACTGAGTACCCCCACTGGTAAACACCCCATCGGCGGTTTGGGGTAAACCAAACAAACGACAAGTCCAGTTGATCATTTCTTGCTCTATGAGCGTAGCCGAAGTGCTCTGATCCCAGGTTTCTACGGCAGTGTTTAACGACGAAGCAATAAAATCGCCCACCAACGCCGGAATCAACACTGGACAATTGAGGTGTGCTATATAGTCAGGGTGATGAAAAGCAATGGCATGGTCGAGGTACAATTCCTTGAGTTCACTCAGGGTATCTTCCAAATTAAGCGGTTGGTCGAGCTTGCCCACAATGGTTTGCATCTGCTGCTTTAGTTGGCTTACACTAGCCCCACTATAGAATTGGTCTTTATCGAAAAACCGGGAAATCTCAGTCAAGGCTTGCCCTATACTCTCGGCAAACTTATCTTTCGATGTACTATCCAAAAAAGCAGGTGATAGTGTTGATATATTCATTATGGATGGATGAACTTTCATTGAACTAGTTCTTTATTTTTAATTAGTCTAAATAAGAATAATAGCGCAACAAAAGTATGGAGAGGTAAAACTATTCGCAAGTGCTTTCTGAAAATATTCTAAAAAAAGAATTCAATAATATCCTAACTAACTGATAATCAGAGCTAAAAAATTAAATATAACTTATTCATATTTAATTATTAATATTTTTAGCCCCCAAAGTGTACAGTAAAAAATCGAGCACAAATAGAAATGCAAAGATCGTATTTATTTAGACTTATTATCAATAATAGTTTGATTAGAATTATTCTAAATAATATATTTGCCCAATTAGTTGATAGTTTTTAGTCGGGAGTTGGGAGCTTTAGTCGATAGTTGGGAGTCAGGAGTCGGTAGTTTTTAGCTTCGCGCCAACAACTAAAAGCTTACAGGGGCTACCGACCAATGCTATTTCCTTAACGATTTTTTATAGTGTGCGTCAGCCACTGTAGACTGTGGACAAAAACGCACCCACAACTTTCAGCCAATTAGAGCTTAAGGAAACGGCTATCGTCTATGGACTAATGACATATACTGCTACAGCAAAGAAGAAAAACAATGAACGAAACGCAAAAGGTACACACTCAAAAGGCTAAAAAAAAGAAGAGCATTAAAGACAAGGCACGTAAAATACACTTATGGACAGGGTTAAGCACTGGTCTAATCGTATTTATCATGGCCATCACGGGCTGTTGCTGGGTGTTCAAAGACGAGATCAAAAGTTTTAGTCACCACTACACCACAGTAAAGGTGCAAAACAAACCCTTTATTACTGCTACCCAGGCAAAAGTTGCTGCCCAAAAAGCCTTGCCCGGCAAAAAAATACACGGCGCCGTGTATGGCAACAAAGACCAGGCTATAGAAGTCACGTTTTACGAAGAAAAGCCCAAGTTTTACCAAAGTGTTTTCTTAAATCCTTATACAGGTAAAGTACTGCATGTAGAGGATCATCTATCGGGCTTTTTTGCCTTTGTGTTGCGAGGGCACATGTATTTGTGGTTGCCTGAGGCTATAGGCTCACGGCTTACCAGCTACGCTACATTGTTGTTTTTGGCAATGGTGATCACAGGGTTGATTTTGTGGTATCCAAGAAACAAAAAGAACCGCAAACAACGCTTCAGGTTCATCTGGAAACCCACCACAGGCTGGAAACGCAAAAACTTTGATTTGCATACTGTAGTAGGATTTTATATTTCAATATTTGCCTTTATTTTTGCCTTTACAGGATGTGTCATGGCATTCAATTGGTTTTATTTCATTGCATTTAAGGCAACTGGTGGCACCAAAGCTCCTCAATTTATCATACCCAACAGTACAGTACTTAAGCAAGCCCCCAAAGCCCAACCAATGGATGAGCTTTTGCCCCGCCTACAGGCCAGTTACCCCAATGCTGAGCGCTTTGAACTGCACTACCCCGCCGCCGATACGGCAAGTATTTATGTAGAGATTTTTAAGACTACAGGGGTTTACTATAACATAGATTATAGATTTTACGACCAATACACCCTCAAAGAACTGAGCACTCCCAGTATTTATGGCACCTACAAAGATGCGGTGTTTGCCGACAAGTTGATTCGCATGAATTATGATATTCATGTGGGAAGCATTGGTGGTTTGCCGGGCAAAATCATTGCTTTTCTGGCCAGTTTGGTCACCGCTTCGTTGCCTGTGACGGGTTTTCTGATGTGGTGGGGCAGACGCAAGAAAAAAGCCTTGCCCAAAGATGCTCAAGAAAAACCCGATGTAGTGGCTGTGTAGTTTCAGAGGCACAAGCCTATAAAGTAGCAAGCTGATAGCGACAAGCCACAAGTAGTAAGCCTAGAGTAATAAGCTGATAGCGACAAGCCACAAGTAGTAAACTCGTACTTGTTGCTTGTCGCTTGTGGCTCAGCAAAACCTAGTGCATTAGGGATTAAATAAGTTGCTTATTAATTTGGATGAATTAACTACGTTGAGCTCGCGAAAAGCTCGGTTTTGTTTTCTGACGAGTCGTGAAAATGGCGGATAGTTCGCTTTCTGAATTCCGATGCATATCGGAACCTTAGCTATCTAACTTTTTTACGAGGAAGTCAGGGGACAAAAGCTCACAGTCCCGAACTTGATTCGGGGACGCCAAATAATATGTGAGTAACTTAGTCCCTGATGCACTAGTACCTACTTTATCACCGAGTTGGTCACTTTTACTGGAGTATCGTCGTGCATAGAAATGCCCGGATGCACAGGGTACCAGGTGCCCCCTACGTTGTTTTGAATAGTAGAACCGTCAATCACAATGTCACCCGTGCGATTGTTGCTTACAAAAAATATGGCTGACCCGTGGGTGTTTACTTCATTTTGTTCAATTTTGGTTCCCAAAAGGGTAAGCGTCATGGTATTGCCATCATTGTAAATAGCACCACCACTCCCCCCTCCTGGCGTACCAGCTTTTGCGGGGTTGCCCCCATTGCCCAACGCCTGGTTATGGGTAAACAAGCTATTTACTATAGTCCAAGATACACCAATGCTACTCAATGCACCTCCATTTGCTCCTTTGTTGCCATAGCCTTCGGCTCCACCAAAAGTACTGTTGACAATATATACTGGCAAGTTGTTGTATTGGCTAAATACCCTCATAGCTCCTCCGCCCACATCGGGTCCGGTGCCTGCGCAGATGTTGTTAAAGAAACGGGTATTTACTACCTTAAACCTTCCTCCGCGTACCCATATTGCACCACCACCATCGTATTGGGTTTCGGCAGTAGAGTTACCATTGGCAAAAGTAATATTTTGCACCGTGAGCCTGGGGTGATCTTGGTTTTGGCAGTTCGGCGTTGTCCATACAAGGTCTTGGTCGCAAGTGTTCATGTACAAAATGCGATTTTTACCTCTGCCACTTAGGGTAATCAACCCTCCACCATCAATCACCACATCAGGAGTGGCATTGTTAAACACTTTGGCGGGTTCGGTCATCTCAATGGTATGAGGGTCAGTACCGCAATTAAAGGTGATTTTACCCCCTTTTTTTACCGCAGCCAGTACTGCCTCACAAGTACAACTTGCGGGAGTCCCATCTCCTATGACTACGTCGGGGTTGGTTACATCCTCTAACCCAGCACCAGCAGGTATTGCCGCTTTTCCTTCGGGGTTGCCTGCGGCCGGTCCATCATTGGGGTTTGCCAAAGGGTTTTGATCAACAGTAGTGGTAGGCTCGGTATTGTCTTTTTTGGCGCAAGCCGAAAAACCCCATAATAGGGTATAACATAGTAATAATCTTAGGGCAATAAATGTAGTTGTGTATTTCATTGTTTTTGATGTGTTTGGTATGTGTTGTATACCTTAAGTAGCCAAAAGGTAAATTAGTGATAAATTTACCCTCAAAAGCCTTAAGACCAACACGGAGAAGTTATTTTTTGGGCTTGAATTGTCTTTGAAAACCTGCCCGTTTTTTTTAGCGTGTCATCAAATCCTGGCAGATTGGACGCTGATTTTTAACAAAGTAAATTCTATTCAAACTATTTCCTCTCGCGAAGGTCTTACCGAAGGGTGACCTGAGCAATGCTCACCGATTAATTGAAAAACAACTTATTTTTGAAAAAACTCAGGTGTTGGATTAGCAAATGTATTGGTCTGGCTAAAGCCTTAAGACCAATACAGGGAAGTTATTTTTTGGGCTTGAATTGTCTTCGAAAACCTGCCAGTTTTTTTTAGCGTGTCATCAAATCCTGGCAGGTTAGACGCTGATTTTTAACAAAGCAAATTCTATTCAAACTATTTCCTCTCGCGAAGGTCTTACCGAAGGGTGACCTGAGCAATGCTCACCGATTAATTGAAAAACAACTTATTTTTGAAAAAACTCAGGTGTTGGATTAGCAAATGTATTGGTCTGGCTAAAGCCTTAAGACCAATACAGGGAAGTTATTTTTTGGGCTTGAATTGTCTTCGAAAACCTGCCCGTTTTTTTTAGCGTGTCATCAAATCCTGGCAGGTTAGACGCTGATTTTTAACAAAGTAAATTCTATTCAAACTATTTCTTCTCGCGAAGGTCTTACCGAAGGGCGACCTGAGCAATGCGCGCCAATTAATTGAAAAACAACTTATTTTTGAAAAAACTCAGGTGTTGGATTAGCAAATGTATTGGTCTGGCTAAAGCCTTAAGACCAATACAGGGAAGTTATTTTTTGGGCTTGAATTGTCTTTGAAAACCTGCCCGTTTTTTTTAGCATCGTCATAAAATCCTCATACATTTGACAATGTTTTGTGAAGGCAAATAAAATTTGTTTTTTTATAAAAAGGAAGTAGTACACTTCTCGCGAAGGTCTTACCGAAGGGCGACCTGAGCAATGCGTGCCAATTAATTGAACAACAACTTATTTTTGAAAAAACTCAGGTGTTGGATTAGCAAATGTATTGGTCTGGCTAAAGCCTTAAGACCAATAAGGAGAAGTTATTTTTTGGGCTTGAATTGTCTTCGAAAACCTGCCCGTTTTTTTTAGCGTGTCATCAAATCCTGGCAGGTTAGACGCTGATTTTTAACAAAGTAAATTCTATTCAAACTATTTCTTCTCGCGAAGGTCTTACCGAAGGGTGACCTGAGCAATGCTCACCGATTAATTGAACAACAACTTATTTTTGAAAAAACTCAGGTGTTGGATTAGCAAATGTATTGGTCTGGCTAAAGCCTTAAGACCAATAAGGAGAAGTTATTTTTTGGGCTTGAATTGTCTTCGAAAACCTGCCCGTTTTTTTTTAGCGTGTCATCAAATCCTGGCAGGTTAGACGCTGATTTTTAACAAAGTAAATTCTATTCAAACTATTTCCTCTCGCGAAGGTCTTACCGAAGAGCGACCTGAGCAATGCGCGCCAATTAATTGAAAAACAACTTATTTTTGAAAAAACTCAGGTGTTGGATTAGCAAATGTATTGATCTGGCTAAAGCCTTAAGACCAATAAGGAGAAGTTATTTTTTGGGCTTGAATTGTCTTCGAAAACCTGCCCGTTTTTTTTAGCGTGTCATCAAATCCTGGCAGGTTAGACGCTGATTTTTAACAAAGCAAATTCTATTCAAACTATTTCCTCTCGCGAAGGTCTTACCGAAGAGCGACCTGAGCAATGCGTGCTAATTAATTGAAAAACAACTTATTTTTGAAAAACCCCCAGCTTTTGGGTGAGCAAATGTATTTCGTCATTCGTCGGAATGGTTGGGCTCATTGGTCTGGCTAAAGACCAACACGGAGAGGAGACTTGTCGCTTAAACCTTGAAACTCAACAAACTCCACTCTCCAGTACTAAGAACCCGGTTCCTACTTGCCACTTCCCTCACAAATGCGTACTTTCGGTTTTTTGACACAAGGTATAATTATTCAATCATCCACAGCAGAGTAAGTTTTCAACACATCTAAAAATCTGATAATCAATATATTATAACTATATATATCTACCGATTCGCTAAAAATCAGCGTTCTATAAAATCGGTAATAGGCTTGAAGAGCGGCCCAAAGCTTGAAGCACCGATATGCATCGGCATCTAAGGACTTGTCGCTAAAAGCTTGAGGCTGTAGAGACTACCGACTAAATGCTATGGATTAATATTAAAAAACAACACGCATGCAAGCAACACGTAAACCAAGCGCCGGACCATTACAAGGCATTAAAATATTAGATTTAACCCGTTTGTTACCAGGGCCTTTGGGGGCAATGATGATGGCAGACATGGGCGCAGAAGTAATCAAAATAGAATCGCCTACATTTAAAGATTACGCCCGAAACTTCCCTCCTTTTCTCGATAAGGAAGCCGCTATTTATTTGGCATTTAACCGCTCAAAGCGCAGTTTGGTGCTCGACTATAAGGCAGACGAGGGCAAAGCCATTTTGCTGGAGTTGGTAAAAACGGCTGACATTGTCATGGAACAGTTTCGCCCTGGGGTGATGGACAGAATGGGATTAGGTTATGAGGATTTGAAAAAGGTAAATCCTAAAATTATTTATGTGTCTATTACGGGCTATGGGCAAACGGGTCCTTACCGCGACAAAGCGGGGCACGACCTTAACTATATCAGCTATGCCGGAGCACTGGGCATTACGGGTGAGCAAGGCAAGGCTCCCGTCATTCCAGGCGTACAAACTGCCGACATTGCGGGTGGTTCTTATATGTCGGTCATTGCTTGTTTGGCGGCTTTGCAGGCGCGTCATACTACGGGTGTAGGGCAATTTGTAGATGTGGCCATGATGGATAGTGTAATGCCACTTACAGTAACTGCCCACGCAGCTTTTGCGGCTACCAATCAGCCTCAACCCAGGGGCAGTTTGTTTTTGTCGGGAGGGCTTGCCAACTACAATGTATACCCTTGCCAAGATGGTAAGTATGTTGCATTGGGCACGCTTGAGCCGCAGTTTTGGATGAAGTTTTGCCAAGTGACAGGCAAAGGTGAATGGATGAACAAGATAGCTCCTACCAGCAACAAAGCGGTACAAGCTTTGTATGAAGAGGTAAAGGCATTTTTTGAAACCCAACCCCAACAGTATTGGGTTGACTTGAGCGACCAACACGACTTGCTCATTAGCCCGGTGTATGACATACACGAGGTAGAAAATGACCCACAAGTACAAGCCCGCGAAATGATTGTAGAACAAGCCCACCCTACGGCAGGCAAAGTAAAAACGATTGGGGTACCGCTTAAATTTTCGGAAACGAAGGCACAACCTGCCTGGGCTGCTCCGGTTTTTGGGGCTGACACCAAGGCTATTTTGCGAGAAGCGGGTTATTCTGAAGCACAAATCGAAGCGTGGGTAGCTCAAAAATTAATTGTGGGCTAAGAAAAGGTGGGATGGCTTTGTTGGTGCCTCATAAAACAGCGCTTGTTTAAAACTCATCGAAAATCACGCTAAAAACGACCGTTTTAAACAAGTTCACAAGTGGAAAACTTGAAGCCATGGGGTTTCCACTTAAAAACTATTTAGGTACATATTTGCGCAGTTTGTATATTTTTACCCAAGCCCACACACTAATCAGCGTAGATACTGATACAATGATCAACCACCAATAAGTAGCTGAGGGAGTTCCCCAACCCAAGGCTTTGTATACCGACTTAAGCACATTAAACAAACCCAAATTGAGCGACACCCACACCACAGCTCCCATCAATAGGTTGTTCCAATGTTTGTTTAAAGTGCCATTACGCATCAGAGCAGGGTTGTTGATCACAAATACCAGAAATATACTGATCAAGGGCAATACCAACCCATTGAGTGCTTGTGCCAAAATAATGGCAGGAACTGGTTTGACATCGGCCAGACCAAAAGCAAGCCCGGTAAACAACACTCCTAGCCAGATAAGGCGGTAGTTGCGGCTGGTGCGTGACCATTTCTTAGCGTTTTGCCCCCCAAAAAGGCTTTGTGCCGTGATAGAAGAGGCAAGTGGAGCTGTGATAGCCGAAGAAAAACCAGCCGCAAACATGCCAAAACCAAACAAGTATACCGCCCAACCACCCAACTGGGCAGAAAGTGCCTGAGCAAGCGCCTGAAACGAAAAATGACCTTGAATAGTGGTACCCACAATAAGGACTGCCATAGAAATAATACAACCCAAGACAACCGCTACAAACAACCCAAAGCGCATGTCTTTGAGCGTGTGGGTTTTGTCTGATACGCCAGAACCCAGAAAGAGGTTGTAAGGGACTACTGTAGTGCCTATTAAGCCCAAAATGAGCAGGTTGGCTCCGTTTTCTTGGGGCAAAGAGGGAATAAATAGCCCCTGAATCAAGTCAACCGCAGGCAACGAATCGGCCACAAAAACAGCGGTAGTAAGAAAAACCAATCCCATAAAAACTACCAAAAAACCCATGAAACGCGCCACTATTTGCAAGGAAGGCAAACTGAGTACCACCACCACCAATACTCCCACAATACTTACCAACAACTTGGCGGGGAGGTTAAACATGAGCTTAAGCCCTACCACTGCCCCCAAAATATTGCCTGTTTGGTAAGCCGCTGACCCCAAAATAATGGCCCCTACTACTAATATCAACACGGGTATTTTGGCTACGCTGTTATCAAAGCTTTTGGCGATGGCTTGCCCTAAGTTGAGCCCGGAAATGATGCTTACCCTGGCGGCAGCTTCTTGCAACAAAAAACAAGCAACCGTAGAAAAACCCAACGCCCATAATAAATCTAACCGGAATGTAGCGCCTGCCTTAGAAGCTGTCGTAATGGTACCAGGTCCAATAAATGCAGCAGAGATAATTGACCAAAAAAGAATATTTAGGATTTTTGACCTGATGGCGTTTAATTTTTATTGTTAAATTCTCACTATAGAGGTTACAAACGGCTTAAAATAGTGATTAACTAGCAGAAAAGACCGTAATTTGTGTAGTGTGTGAGTTAAAATTGAAAATCGTTACACATTTAACAAAATTAGATATTAAATTTGGATAATCAAGAGTTTTAATAATATAGATCAAGTTCATGAATGATCGTACAAATTATATTCTCACCGAAGATGGTGTGATTAATAAAATAGATTCTTATTGGGAAGAATTAAATGAATTGTCTGACAAGCAAGAGCGACTCGGAAGAGATTTACTGAAGAAGTTGTTTGGACATTTCTCGTTGGGTTTAGTGGCTGTTATCTCGGTGCTTTGGGCCAATGTTCCGCACTCGTATGGTGTCATTGCCCTTGCCATTGTGTCGCTTGCTACCCTTGCCTCTGCCATTACCCAAATCAATACTTATGTGGCTTTTGTAAGAAACAAAAAACACGGGATGATTCTTTACCAGGAGCTAAGCCAACAAATTGTGCACAACTACGAAAACTCGCTGGAAAGAAGGGTTACACTCAGCAAGTTTTTGCTTTCGTGTACCCTACCCTTACACCCTTACCTTTATATGTTTTTGTTGATTTCGTTTTTTTTGGTCATCACGGGTTCTACCGTATTTTATAATTTTTACCTTTAGAAATCATACTCCAACGCGTATACTTTTTCCATGTTCGCCTCGGCAAGTCGGGGCGGCATATATTGCATCGCCAGATTGCGTACTCCTCTGGCAATGCCACTTTTTAAGTTTACCAACCGCGATATACGCCAGGAGTCTTTTACCACCTTATGCGCTTTTTTAAGTCGTTGTTGTTGGTATTGGGCAAAACCTGTAGTTAGCCGTTGTGGTTGTTGTACCACCTTTGCCATACACTCTGCCAACACCCAGGCACTTTCCAAAGCTTGATTTCCCCCTTGCCCCATATTAGGTGTAGTAGCGTGGGCAGCATCGCCTACCAGTGCCACCCTGCCTCGATGCCATTGGCTGCCGGGATTTAAATCATAAATATCATTTCTGAGAATATTAGCTACCTGGGCGGTTTTGATAAAATCGAGTACCAGCGGAGGAAAATCTTTATAAATACTCAATAAATCTTGCTTGAGACTTTTGGGGTCATCTTTGCCGCCAGCACTGGTAAAATAAGTAGCAAAGAAATAGATGTGTTCGTCGTCTATAGCACCAAACCCTACCCTGAGCCCTGGTTCATTTCCCCACATTTCGGTAAAAGTATGTTGGTAGCCTTGGGGCAACTTAAAAGGCACAATGGCACGCCAACAGGTTTGTTGGGCATAGCGGTAAGGCAGTTTGCCCAAGAGTTGCCCCCTTACCCTGGAGTGAATGCCGTCGGTTGCTACCAAAAAATCGCCTGAAGCCTGACTACCATCTTCAAAGCTTACTTTGATGCCAGAAGAACCCTCAGTAAACTTCTCGAAACGTTTGTGGGTGTGCAATGCCTCAGGGGGCAATTGCTCAGCCAATGCTCCAATCAATGCTGCCCGGTGAATGGCGTAGCACAAATTGCCTGTTTTGAAATCAGCACCTGCCAACTTTTTATGGGTATGAGTGACTACCTGCAAACGTGTAATTTGGTTGCCCAACTGTTGTACCCGGTGAAACAAATCCAGGTTTGTTCTTTTGAGTACTTCCATGCCGTTGGGGGCAAGTAAAATACCTGCTCCGGCAGGAGTAAACGCTGGGGCTGCTTCGTATACTGCAGTGTCAAAACCTTTGTTATGTAAACCAATGGCAGTAGCAAGTCCGGCAATACCGCCACCTACAATGATGCTTTTCATGATTATAGTATGTTTTTATATGCTTATTGAAATGTCTTAAACAGGTTTAGAACAAATGTTCTATAGTATGTATAACGCGAATATAGAACAAATGTTCTAATTTTATATATTTTTGTGATTGACATGATGGTATTTTGCAATGATTTCAGTCAATGTTTATCTATCTACTATTTATATGTAATACTCCACAGTGATTTTAGTCAACTTTGGTTGCCGGTGATCAGTTATTGATGAATTTAAAAACTATTTATATTGGGTGTTTAGGCATAAAACCGAAACACTTTTAAAAATAAAGTGAGTACGCAATCTTAATATAAAATACTGGTTTACAGCATTTAACAAGGTGAACATTTACTCGAATCAGCTATGGACTATCGACTAAATACTATGGACTATTGTATATGAAAACCAAAGAGAAAATACTGGCAAAAGCGCTGGAGCTTTTTAACCAACACGGCAGCGAAAAAGTAAGTACTCGCCACGTGGCCGATGCCTTGGGCATAAGTGTGGGCAATTTGTATTACCATTACAAAGACAAACAAGCGTTGATTGAACAATTGTATGAACAGTTGGTGACAACACTAAATGGTGAGTTTGATACCTTTGAAGCAGCAGATACAGGTCTTACCTCGCTTATGCACTCGGTCAGGTTTACTTTTGATACTTTGCACAAGTACCGTTTTTTGATGCTGGATTTTGTGCAAATCATGCGGGGGAGCTCTGGTATTAAGGCGCACTATCAGCAACTGGTACAATTGCGCAAGGAGCAATTCAGGTTTGCCGTAAAATTGTTGATTGGGCAAAAAATGCTGAGCGAAAGTATACAAGAGGTGCCCTTTGACTATTTGCAAATGCAATTTACTATTATGGGGGACTTTTGGATTTCGGAGGCGGAGATTTTGTATCAGGGGGCAGCAGCCGACAAAATCAAATATTTTACTGAGGCAATGCTGTATTGGTTTTATCCATATTTGACTACGGCCGGCAAAAAAGTGTTTCATGAAGTGTTGCCCACACTTTTTGAGAAGTAAGTAACGGCACATATTGATGTAATGAGCAGCTAAAGACAAGTGTGTTTAACAGTAGGAGTAAGCCTCAAGCGACAAGTCGCAAGTATAGTAGGGCTTTCTTATAAAAAATGAGCAACCTCTCTAAAGCTTGCAAAGAACAAGGTTTAGATCAGGCGTGGAGACACTGCCCTCCGAGGACAAGCTCGGAGCAAGCGAGGCGGAGGAAGAGCCTGTGGTAACAAGAGAGACGGTTGGTTTTTTAGCTTTACGCAATTAACCCCTTATATTTGTACCATCAATGGTTTATCAAATTGAGCTTGTCTAAGTTTTTGGCGCAAGCTCGTTAAAGTCAGCTTTTAACTCATGAAGATTATAAAAAATACCTGCGCTTTGATTGTATGTCTGTGGGCTTGCGCTCAGGTGAGTGCCCAAACGCTTACCCAAAAAGTAGGCAACTCGGTAAGTATATACAGTCTGCAAGTGCAACCTAACACCTCATACAAGCTCAACTTTGCCCAAAGCAGCCAAAGTCTTAGTATAGTATATGCCCCAGGACAACACATTGGCGAAAGCTACCTGAGCAGTGGTGAGCAGCGTTTTAAACTATACGCTAACTTGCACAGCACCAGCAACACCCAGCAGTACAGTCACCCGATATTGCTAAAAGCGGGGGTTCAACAATGTACTTTTTATTCGGGCAAGCTCAAGGGGGAGCTTGAGTTGCATGTATACCATTTGGGCAACACCCAGGCAGTAAAGCAAAAGGTAAGGGCGCATAAGGCGCGTTTTCGCACCCGAGAGGCTTGCGGCAAACCTGGCTCGGTACCTCAATCAGTTTGGCGGGCAGGGCTCACTCCTGAACCTATTCCTGACCCAGTGGTTACTGATGTCAAACATTTGATTGTGCACCACTCGGTGTCGTCAAACGATGCTGCCGATCAGGTGGCTATTTTGCGGGGCATTTACCTTTATCACCGGGTAACCCTGGGCTGGAACGATATTGCTTACAATTACCTGATTGCCCCGGATGGCACTATTTACGAAGGACGAGACCCACAGGGTAAAGAAGCAGAGGGAGACAATATTAGAGGGGGACACTTTTGCACCGGGCGACAAGATGGCACCATGGGGGTTTGTCTGTTGGGTACTTTTACCGATTATGAGCCACCAGTAGTAATGTTGAGTTCATTGGTTGATTTGCTGGTATGGAAGGTAAAAAAAGATGGAATGGATCCTTTTGGTGCTTTTGCCCACCCAATTAACAACCCAGTAGTAGCCGCTTTGCCGGTGGTGGCCCCCCACAGGGCAGGCTGTAGCACCCAGTGCCCTGGCGATAAGGTGTTTGAAAGAATGGAGGCTTTGCGGGAAAAAATAAATGCCGATGTGCAAGTGTGTGCGGGCAAAACTGATGAGTGTGCACCTTTGCGCCTCACGGGTGAGCTATATAACGGGGTAGACCAATTGGTAGCAGATGTAGATGCTGCCATTAATCAATGCCAAAACTCTAATACGGGTTGCGAGCAGTTTTGTACTGGCAAGGTGTTTACCGATCGTCTCAGCGAGTTGAGAAGTAAGATTCAAGCCATTGAACAAATTTGCAATACCCAACCACAAAACTGTGTAACTCCTTGTAGTTCGGCTGCTTTACTCAACAAGCTGACTACTGTAGAGCAAACCCTCAACGCCCAAATACAGTTTTGGTTTGCGGCTTCCAGTCTTGTGCCTCAACAGGTGGCACAATTGCAAACCGAAGTAAATAATGCCCTGAAACAGTGCCAACTCAATGTAGATTCGTGCCAGCAGTTTTACCCAACCAATGCGTTTGAGGCTCGTATCAAGGCGCTCAACCTTCGCATCGATAGTTTGCAGGGTTTGTGCAATGCTGACGCGGCTACTGACGCCCAAAAAGCCGAGGCTTTGCGCAGTACGTTGCAATCGCTGGAGCAAGCCATTGCCACCCAAGTAGCGCAACTCAGCGAAGATGAGGCCATAGGTGTTTACCCCAATCCAGTGGCAAGCAACGGGGTGTTGGTGATCAAAAGTCTGCACTACCAAAAGATTCGTAATATACGCCTAGTAAATATTTTGGGCAAGGCGGTAGACTTGCCCCGTAACATTATCGACCAACGCGGGTTGTTGGTGTTATTGCCCAAAATACCGTCGGGTTGGTATATGCTAGAGTTTCAGTTAGAAGGAAAAATAGTTCGAAGACGTTTGCTAATTTTGTAAGAAATAAGGCAGTCAGTGGCAGGCAAAGTGGGAATAAACACAAAATTTTTGGGGTAGTTATTCCTGCGCATTGCCCATAATTTAGCAACTTTGCCTGAGTTTTATCCCGAAATGCTGACAACAACAGGTAAGCACAAACAAAACTATTGCTTCGTTGCGTGGTTGTATGATTGGCAAAAATTTAAAATTAAACACCTATAATGATGATAGAATTGGAGAATTTGATTGGCATAATTGTAAAAAACAATGACTTACACGCCCGCTGGCTCAATAGTTTGTCTATGATGGAAAACACAGGTGCCCGCAAGATTTCGGCGTCTGAACACCCCACCCAGGTAAACCTTACCATACTAAAACACGCGGCTGAAGAAGCACGTCACGCATTTTTGCTTAAGCGCCAAATGAGTAAGTTGGTACCCCTTGAGCAGTACCCAACCTACGAAGCTCCTTATTTGTTGGCTCCGGTCAAAAGCTACCAATACTTACAGGCTTTAGACGTAGCCGCCAGTCGGTATGTAAAAAAACATTTTCAGTTGGCAGATTATGACCTAAAATACGCGGCTTATCTGTTGGTAACTTATGCTATAGAAGTACGCGCCGATGAACTTTACCCGATATACCAAAAGGTATTGACTAGAGAAAAGAGTAAGATTCAGGTAAAGGCAATCATTGTAGAGGAAGAAGGTCATTTGCAGGAAATGGTGGCGCAACTCAAAGATTTTTCGCCGGAATGGGAACAACATGCTGAGGCCATTTGTGCTATAGAAGGCAAGCTGTTTACTCAGTGGATTGCCCAGGTAGGCAAAGAGGTAGAACAAACTGCGTTGGTATAATTGCTTGCCATTATTTTATTGGGTTATTGTGCCAGGTTACCGAGGGTGGCTTGGCACCATCAAAACAAGTAAGCCTTGTGGCTGAGCCCGTCTACACTTGTCCTGCCTTATTAATTGCTAAATGATCTGATCGAACCTCTTCAAACACTGATGACAAATATGCACTTAACTGAGAAGCCCAAAACCTGAATCCTCCGATAGGGTAAAATACTCTAATGGGTTTCATCCTTATTGCACTACCAATCATCAATTATTAAGTGCTTTTCCCTGGCCACCTTGCCCCCATTACCAAAATATCGTCTACCTGATCGTGACCCAACATCCAGGCATTCAACACCTTATCGAGGGTGGCTTTTTGTTCTTTCATAGGTTGACGCGATATTGTATGCAACAACTCCCGAAAACGTTTTTTCATAAACTTACGCCCTTTTTTGCCCCCAAACTGGTCTTGGAAGCCGTCAGAATACATATAAAAAGTGCTTGGTATAGAAATGTCTATGGTATGGGTTTCGTACCCTGCATCTACCTCTACAGGGCGATGCCCATTGATGCTGTACATGCTCCCTTTGATCTCTTGCACCTCTTGGTTTTGCACCAAAATCAACGAGTTTTTAGCTCCCGAGTATTGCATCTCATGTTTTTGTGGGTCAATCACTATAATGGCTATGTCCATGCCATCGCGAATCATCGTATCTTTGCTCTTGAGGGTGCGTCGCAAAATCATATCTAAATGCAACAGCACTTGTGCAGGGTCGTACACCTTGTTTTGAATCATGATGTTGCTCAATGCCTGCGACCCTAACATAGTCATGAAAGCCCCTGGCACCCCGTGCCCGGTACAGTCGGCAGCCACCATAAATATTTTGCCTTTTGCCTTTTCAACCCAATAAAAGTCGCCCGAAACAATGTCTCGGGGGCGAAACAACACAAAATAGTCGGGCATAAAACTATTGGCGTCTTCGAGGTATAGCAAAGCTTGTTGAATGCGCTGGGCGTAGGTAATGCTTGCCGTAATGTCTTGGTTTTTACTGTCAATCTGGTCGTTCTTGATTTGCAACAACATATTGGCTTTTTGCTTTGCCTGGTTGTTGTAGACCAATACCGACAACAACCCCAACAATAACAGCACACTGCCAATGAGGGCGTATACAAAGTTGCGTCGCAAAATCACTTCTCTTTGTTCTTTTTTCAAAAGCTCCAGCTCCGACTGCTTTTGCTCTAGTTGATGAATAGACTCCAGTACATTTATTTTGTACCTGTTTTGGGTGTTTACAAACTCTTGGGTGATTTGGATGTACTGTTGCTGGTACTCGTAGGCTTTGGTATGTTCGTTTTTGAGGGCATACGCTTCTGACAATAGCTTGAGGCTGGTTGCCATCAAAGGTTTTGACGGAATTTCCTGGGCTTTTTTATAGGTGTTTTGGGCAATTAAAATTGCCTTGTCGAGTTGGTTTTGCTCGATGTATAGTTTGGCAAAGCTTACCTCAACGCTATAAATACCCGTGCCACGTACATTATTGCGGATGTTGGCTTCTTTGGCTTTGGTGAGGTAGACAAATGTCTGGTCATAGTTTTTTTGCTCAAGAAACAAATTCCCAATTCGGTTATAAACTACGTCCAACCGAGGCTGTTTGGGCATATTTTCTCTAATTTTTGCTGCTTCACTGTAGGCGTTATATGCCTCTTCAACCCTGCCTTGTTTTTGTAGTATTTCGCCCAGGCGCAAGTGTGCATAAGCCTCCCCTCCTTTGTTGTTCAACTTTTTGAACATATCAATGGCTTTTTGAGTGTTTTGCCCGGCATCTTTCAGGCGATTCTGAAACTTAAAAATCTCGCCGATATTGTTATAAGCATATGCTATCTGAATGGGTTGATTGTTGGTTTGGGCGGCCTTAAGTGCCCGGTAATAATAAGTAATGGCGTTGCTGTATTGGTTAAGGTTGCGATAGATCACCCCTACATAATTGTTGGTTTGGGCGGCGGCTTTGTGATGCTTAAACTGGGCGATTAATTTAAGGCTTCTAATGCCATAGTTTAGGGCTTTTTTGAGGTCTGAATCGCGCAGTTTCCACGAGAGTTTACTCAATATTTTAATTTGGCGTACATCAGGCGGAGTATTGGCAAGCTTGCTCTCCAGGCTGTCTATTTCTGGAGTTTGTGCTTGTGTGTCCAGCCCACCAAACATATACACTAAAAAAAATAAAATGAATAACCTGCAATGCATGAGGAGACTTAGTTAAGTTAATTTTGGGAAATGGTGCGGGATGAAGAAACTACAAAAAACATTCCTTGTATCAACCATAAGTAAAATGCAAGAAATAAAGTGTCTCTAAGGCACCAAATGTCTGGTGGATGTACAGTCGAAAAACAGAACAATTTATTTGGGTATTTTTATCAAAAACAACTGGATGATTGATTCAGTCTTTTAAATTAAACATATTTTTGCCTTTAGCCACATAACTCCATATAAAATTTGCCTGCGCTTTATTTACTGGTTTTTAACAGGTGTGTTAAATCTACTTAAAATGCTAAAATATTTCGATAGATATGCTAATTTTGCCCCGCGAAATACAAGACGGGGGTTCTTGGCTAATTAAATCATAGCTAAAAATCCCTATTAAAACCATACAAAGCGAATTTTCTTACACAAACAATGCTGTTAACGAACTATGATTACTGGTATATGGGTTTACACAAATTGTCCTATTTCTGCTTTGGCAAAAATATTCCTTTGCCCTGCCACTATAGGAAGACAGAAAAGAGGATTCAGGCATACTACTTCTCCTCATTTGTCATTACAAAAGTTAAACCTATGCTTTATATAACCACACAACTTTGGCTGCACTTTTTGTCTTGCCAAAAGCTCACCAAATATAAGGTGATGACCGTACTTTACATTCAAAAACCAAACATCCCACAGGTTGGGTATACCAAATACTATTTAAACAAAGCTTATTAAATATCTAACAAAACAATGACGTTTAAAGAACATTTTGAACAGCAAGGCTTTTTGCACTTGAGCAATTTTGTAGATCGATCAATGATCCGGCACATCAAACAACAGTACCTGCAAACAGTCAAGCCTTTTGACCAGCCCTTGCTCAGGCAAAGCACTGATCAATACGAAACCCATCTTTTTTCGGAAGATGGGTTCATGACCAACCCCTTGCTCAATATACACGAGAGTTTGCCCGAAGCATTGATTGGGTTCAGGTCTTCGGTAGTAGACCTGTTAGGACACGATGCATTACAACAGCTGTTGAAAAAGCTCATGGGAGAACGTCCGGTACTGGTACAAAGCATGTATGCTGAAAGCAGCCAAGGTAGCCCTGACCACATAGACAGTCACTTGATAGACTCTGCCCGCACAGGCAGCATGATAGGTTGCTGGGTGGCTCTGGAAGATATAGACGCAAACGGAGGACGATTTACGCTTTTTCCGAAAAGTCATTTACTAGACAACACCCAGGTATTTTCAGAGGAAGTGACTCATTTGTACCAACAATACAACGCATTGGCTATACAGGCGATCAATGCCTACCCAGGTGGGCAACCCCAGGTAGCCACCCAAGCTCAGCAGGTGTTAGAAAAACTGCTCAAGGCCAGTAACCTGAGTCGCTACAATCAGGATATTCAGGCAGGCGATGTTTTTCTGTTTTCGTCAAAGCTGATTCAAGGCAACGAAAAACCAACACATCGTCAGTCACACCATTCGGTGGTGGCTCACTTTGTGCCCGCTGTCTATCCGTTGCGTCACCACAGCACCCACAATGTAGACCTGCGCATTGCCCAAGGGGGTAACCTTGCCATTCACATAGCTCCCGAAGCAGTCATGGCATAAACAAACACCTAATCTACAAGTTGAAAGCGTGGCAGGTTTGTCACGCTTTTTTTTGTTTTGGTATTTTACCTGTTCAGGGCAATGTCTACCCAACAGACAAGGAAGCATGCCCTCCAAGACATTTGATAAGGCTAAAGGTTTGTTTCATTGTTTGTTAAAGGGCTGTTTTGATAAAAAATATCAAGTATCTCAGACTATGCACGTTGCGCGGCTGCTTCGTTATTTTTTTTAGCAATAGCCTTAACCATACCAGCCAAGGCTTTTGAAACCTTGGCTAGTATAAAAAAAACTTGCCCTAATGATCAAATTACAAATGAGCTAAAACAGCCCACCCAAGCCCCAGGCATTGTGCTATGTATAGGGCTTGGTTATTTTTACACCCACCCACAAAATTTCCTTTGTATAAATACCAGTATTCAAAAACATTTATTAAGTTTATACAAAACGGCTTAAGCTTTGTTGTTTGATTAGTTAATCAATCATTTCTATTACCCCATACCTTCAAAACTATCTTTTAAATCAGTAATGAATTCAACCATCGTACTTAACAAGACTTTATTATGAAAAATGGACAAACAGGTGATCATAAGGAGGTCACGCACAGTATTGATCATTATGTAGAACTGGTACAAAAACTAGAGCAAGAAAATGAGCAGATGAAGGCTCGCTTGTGGGTAGACTCTAACCTTACCAAATTTGACGATGTACTAAGGAGCAATTATGACAAATCACTGATAGAGTTTGCCGATGCGGTAATTTTTCACCTGGCCAAACTGACCCACTCGCTCAGGGGCACTTTTTTTACCCTCAACCAAGACACCCAACAAGTAGAAGCTACGGCTGGCTATGCCTGTACTGTAGAAACGCTTGCCAAGAGTACATTTAAGATTGGCGAAGGGCTTATAGGGCAAGCCGTTAAAGGGCAAGAAACGATCATACTAGACAATATTCCAGCCAATAATATGGTACTGGAGGCCTCTATGGGGCAACTCAGTGGCAATTGTGTAGTAGTGATTCCGCTTATTTTTAATCAAGAAGTATACGGAGCAGTAGAGTTGTTGTATTTACAAGAGGTAGCCCCCCGCTACCTGCACTTGCTCGAGAGACTGGGAGGAAACATTGCTTCCATGCTTAACAGTATTCAAAACAACATCAAAACCCGCGACCTGCTTACCGAAGCAAAAGAACTGGAAAAAGAACTGCTGACCCAGGAAGAAGAGCTCCGCCAAAATATGGAGGAGTTGACGGCAACGCAGGAAAAAATGTATAAAAAAGAAAAAGAGTTGTCGAGCAATATCAATGCAATCAATCAAACCATTAGCACTATAGAGTTTGACATGAAAGGGATGGTGTTGAATGCAAACCAACTTTTTTTACAATTGACAGGATACGAGTTTGACGATATCATTGGCAAACACCACCGAATGTTTGTAGACCATGAATATGCACAAACTACTGCCTATCAAGATTTTTGGGATAGTTTACGCAAAGGCAAAACCCATAGTGCCGAATTTAAAAGTATTGGCAACCAAGGCAAAGAAGTATGGCTGAGGGCGTCTTATACTCCAGTAAAAGGAGGAGACGGCACCCCTTACAAAATAATGCAGTTTGCTCTGGACATTACCTCAGAAAAAAAGTTAAGGCAAGACCTTGCCAACCAACTGGAAGCAATTGACCGCTCGTCAGCGGTGATTGAGTTTGACCTAAGCGGTCACATTCTAACAGCCAATGATACCTTTCTGCAAGCATTTGGCTATACCCTGCACGATTTGAAAGGCAAGCACCACCAGGTATTTGTAGACCCCGAATACCAACGCTCGGAAGAGTACCGCCAGTTTTGGCAAAAGCTGCAAAACGGGCAGTTTATAGAAGGAGAGTTTAAACAATACACCCAAAGTGAGGAAGAAATATGGATCAAGGGCAACTATAACCCTATACTAGACATCAACGGCAAACCTTACAAAGTTATTCAATTTGCCTCTGACATTACCCAAGAGAAAAAGCTCAGCCAAGACCTGGACAATCAAATGGCTGCGATCAACAAGTCGAACGCAGTGGTAGAGTTTGACTTAAATGGTCACATCACTGGTGCCAATGAGCTATTTTCTCAACTCACGGGGTATCAGCTCGAAGAGGTACGAGGCAAACACCACCAGATTTTTATAGATGCACAAGAGGCTCAATCTGACGAATACAGTCAGTTTTGGCACAAGCTACAAAACGGGCAGTTTATAGAAGGAGAGTTTAAACGATTGACAAAAGAAGGAGAAAAAGTATGGATCAAAGGCAGCTATAATCCCATCATAGGTTTAGATGGTGAGCCATACAAAATAGTAAAATATGCGGTAGACATTACCGAACAACGCGTGCTGCAAATGCAAAATGCGCAGCAACTGGAAGAGATAAAGGCAGTAGAAGAAGAAATGCGCCAAAATATGGAAGAGTTGGTGGCTACTCAGGATGAGCTCAACCGACAAGCTAAAGAGATTAGTCGTAGCAAACAGCTCAACGATGCGATACTCAATACTGCTGTAGATGTGATTATCACAATGAACTATAGGGGCATTATCCAAAGTATTAATCCTGCAGTTACTTCATTGTTTGGCTATGAGCCAGAAGAGGTAATAGGGCAAAATGTAAAAATACTCATGCCTCATAAATATGCTTCAGAACACGATGGCTACCTGAAAAATTATGCTGAAACAGGACACAGAAAGATCATTGGGATAGGCCGTAAGGTGGAGGCTCAGAAAAAAGACGGAACCGTGTTTGACGCTTATATTTCGGTGTCGGAGTTTAAAATGGATGAAGAGGTGGTATATACTGGGTTTATACGCGACATCAACGACTTAGCCAAAACCCAAAGGGAACTACAGGAACAACTTGAACAAGTACGCACCACTGAGGAAGAGCTTCGCCAAAACCTGGAAGAAATGGCAGCTACCCAAGATGAAGTACACCGACAAGCCACTGAGCTGGAAAAAAGTAAAAAACAGGCAGAAGCAGTACTTAATACGGCGATAGATGTAATTATTACCATGAACCGACAAGGCATTGTGCAAACTGCCAACCCTGCGGTTACTTCATTGTTTGGCTACGAACCTGAGGAAGTCATAGGGCAAAATATAAAAATGCTGATGCCTCATAAATACGCTTCGGAACACGATGGTTACTTACAACATTATGCCAATACAGGCGAAAAGAAAATAATTGGCATAGGCCGCAAGGTGGAAGCTCAAAAAAAGGACGGAACTGTGTTTGACGCTTATATTTCGGTATCGGAGTTTAAAATGGATGAAGAGGTGGTATATACTGGGTTTATACGTGATATAAGTGACTTAGCCAACACCCAAAGAGAACTACAGGAACAGCTTGAACAAGTGCGCACTACCCAAGATGAAATACGCCGACAAGCCACTGAGCTGGAAAAAAGCAAAAAACAGTCAGAAGCAGTACTTAACACGGCGATAGATGTAATTATTACCATGAACCGACAAGGCATTGTGCAAACTGCCAACCCTGCGGTTACGTCATTGTTTGGCTATGAACCTCAGGAAATCATAGGGCAAAATATAAAAATATTGATGCCTCATAAGTACGCTTCGGAACACGATGGTTACTTACAACATTATGCCAATACAGGCGAAAAGAAAATAATTGGCATAGGCCGCAAGGTGGAGGCTCAAAAAAAGGACGGAACTGTGTTTGACGCTTATATTTCGGTGTCGGAGTTTAAAATGGATGAAGAGGTGGTATATACTGGGTTTATACGTGATATAAGTGACTTAGCCAACACCCAAAGAGAACTGCAGGAACAGCTTGGACAAGTGCGCACTACCCAAGATGAAATACGCCGACAAGCCACTGAGCTGGAAAAAAGCAAAAAACAGGCAGAAGCAGTACTTAATACAGCGATAGATGTAATTATTACCATGAACCGACAAGGCATTGTGCAAACTGCCAACCCTGCGGTTACTTCATTGTTTGGCTACGAACCTGAGGAAGTAATAGGGCAAAACATAAAAATGCTGATGCCTCATAAGTATGCCTCAGAACACGATGGTTACTTACAGCATTATGCCAATACAGGCGAAAAGAAAATAATTGGCATAGGCCGCAAGGTGGAGGCTCAAAAAAAGGACGGAACTGTGTTTGACGCTCATATTTCGGTGTCGGAGTTTAAGGTAAACCAAGAGGTATTTTATGCTGGGTTTATTCGTGATATCAGCCAAGCTACCTCTACACAAAAAGTGCTCGAAAAGCAAGCAAAAATATCGGAGATGAATCAGGAAAAAATGCAGGCTATTTTAAATACAGCCATTGATGTAATCATCACCATGAATCGTCAGGGCATTGTACAGTCGGTCAACCCTGCCGTAACCAACTTATTGGGCTATGAACCTGAGGAAGTAATAGGGCAAAATATAAAAATGTTGATGCCCCAGCATTATGCCAGTCAACACGATGCTCACCTGAAAAACTATGCCGATACTGGCAAAAAAACCATCATAGGTGTAGGGCGCCAGGTAGAGGCTCAGCACAAAGACGGAACCGTGTTTGATGCACACATTTCGGTATCGGAATTTACACTAGGTGGTGAAGTAATGTACGCCGGTTTTATTCATAAACTTAACTAAACTTTTATCAAACCAAACCTTATCAAAAATTATGTTATCAGAACTATTGTACATCAGTTTTAGAAACTCTTCCTGTACCAGTGAAGAGGTAGAAAAAATACTTAAGCAAAGTATACAAAACAACGGCAAAAAAAATATTACAGGAGTGCTCTTGTACTCGAAAGTTCAATTTTTGCAAGTACTGGAAGGAGATAATGAACAGATTGTGACCTTGTACGACAAGATTAAAACTGATTCACGCCACGACAAAGCCCTAATGCTGTCGCTCAAGCCAATCAAAGAGCGTTTTTTTCCAAGTTGGCAAATGGCTGGTAAAGAGATGGACTCTGGGTATCAATTTTTGAGTACGCTGCAAGAGGAGGAAAAAAAAGAGTTTCAGCAAATATTAGAGGGAGAAACCAACAGCAATGCAGTAAAGATTATATCAAGGCTTTTTAATGACTGACTTCAACTATACAAGTAAGCATTCTATATCATACCACCCCTTGCCGTTTATCATCGGCAAGGTTTTTTGTTGCCTTTCTTCAAATAAGACACAATGATTTAAGGATGAACCTTTTTCAGCTACAACTGCCACTCGCCTAGGCTTAGTAAAACTCCAAAAATAACCAACTAAACCTGACCCCGTCCAATACGGCCTCCATATATGGCTGTATTTTTAGTCAAAAAAGCAAAGACAAACCCTATAAAGGATAAAATAGTAATATTTTCGGTTAAATTATTGTTATCTATCTATAGGAAAAATCATCTCAATAGGCTAAAAGGCTTAGCTTTGCAAAATAAATTTATATAAGAATGGACAACAACAATATGCTTAGGTCTGCTTTATTCATTTGTTTATCCATCCTTCTATCAACCACTACCAGTATTTATGCACAATCACCTACCGATGAATTATTACAAAAAGCCAGAAATAGCAAACAAAAAAAACAATATGCCACCGCACTAGATTTTTACCTGCAGGCTTCGCAGGCTTATGCCAGAAAAAACAACCCTCAAAAACTCTCATTGGTACACTACGAAACAGGTTTATTGTATGAGCAATGGGGGGTGAACGAGAAAGCCCTGGAGTACTACCTATTGGCATACAAGACCAACCCTGACATTACCATTACCAACCGCATAGGCAACGCTTATACACAACTGGGCAATTACGACAAAGCATTGGTCTATCACCAGCGGTCGCTGGCTATATACGAACAAAAAAATGATTTGCCAGGTCAAATAGCTTCGCTCAAACGCCTCATTGACATTTACAATGTGAAGTCGCAGTTTGCAAAAGCGCTGGAATATAGTCAGAAAATGCGCCAACTTCAGGAAAAAACAGGGAACAAAAAAGGGGTAGCCGAAGCAGTAAACAGAATTGGCTATTTTTATAAATACACCAATCAACTCCCTCAATCGCTACAGGCATTTACAGAGGCACTTCAATTATACAAGGAGTTAAACGACCTTGAGCAAATGTGTACCATTCTTACCAACAAAGGGGTGATTTATCAGTTACTGGGCGATAATAAGAACTCTTTGCTGTCTTTTTTTGAGGCGGCCAAAATTAGAGAAAGCCAAAAAAAAGAAGTCCAGATTGCCGAATTGTGTAACTATATAGCGGCAGTGTATGTGGTGATGGGTGACGACGAAAACGCACAATTATACACTGAGCGGGCAATTAAATTTGGTAAAAATGCCAACAGCAAGGCAACACTCATGAGAAGTTACGAAACGCTTTCTACGATTTACCAACACCGGGGCAGCAACCGCCGAGCCTTGAAGTATTACAAACTACACGCTAAAATTAAAGATGAACTAGCCACTCAAGCCAATCAAAAGCAAAAGGCTTTGCAACAAAAACAGGCCATTGTAGACAAAAAAGAAAAAGAGCTGCGCTTGTTGTTGGTAGACAAAGAGGTACAAGGGCTGGCGCTAAACAAAGCAAAACTGGAAGCAGAAAAAAAAGCTAAAGAAAATGAGCTATTGAGACGCGACAAAGAGCTATTGCGCCAAACTCAGGCGCTACAACAAGCCAAACTACAACAACAAGCGCTGGAACAACAAAAAGCTAAACAAAGTCTGCTGCTTACTCAACAACAACTTAATAAAGAAAAACAAGCCAAGAAAATAGCCTTGCTACAGCAACAGGGTAAATTGCAAAAACTTGCCATTGAGCAAAAAGAGCTCAAGGAAAAGGAGATTCAAAAAGAAAATGAACTGCTACAAAAAAGCAAAGAGGTTCAAGCACTAAAGCTGCAAAGTGAAAAGAACAAAAGGAAAGAACGAGAAAAATTTTACATTGGTGTTGGTATATTGCTCTCTATTATTATTGTATTGGTGCTGGGTAGTTTTATCATGGCAAGACGCGCCAACAAAAAACTGGAAACAAAAAATAATGTGATAGAAAGCAAAAATTCCTTGTTGGAAACCAAGCAAGAGGAGATTGAGACTCAAAATAATGAGTTGCAGAAAAAACAACAAGAGATTGCTACCCAAAATGAGGAGTTGATGCAAAATCAGGAAGAAATTATTGCTCAACGTGATTTTATTGAATCGAGTAACCAGCAGTTGCTCCGCCAAAACGATAAAATTATGGCAAGTATCAACTATGCCCAAAACATTCAGCAGGCAATTTTGCCTTTCAATGAAAGAATGAGCGAAACACTTGAGGATCATTTTGTGATGTATAAGCCCAAAGACGTGGTTTCGGGAGATTTTTATTGGATGAATAAAATTGAAAATCAAATATTTATTGCTGCGGTTGATTGCACCGGACACGGGGTGCCAGGGGCGTTTATGAGTATGATCGGGTTTTCATTGCTCAACGAAATAGTAAACGAGAAACGGGTAAAAAGCCCGGCAAGTATTCTAGAGCAATTGCACTTGGGAGTAAGGTTTGCGCTCAAGCAGGCAAAATCAGACAATACAGATGGCATGGATGTTTGCTTTTGCAGAATAGACGAAGCTAAGGAAGGCAAGGTATTGGTTACATTTGCGGGTGCCAAACGTTCGTTGTATTATGTAAATGATGGCAACATTGGCCAGCTCAAAGGCGATCGCACCAGTATTGGAGGGTGGCAACACGAAGAAAAACGTGAGTTTACTAATGAAGAAATAACGCTGAACAAAGGTGACCTTATTTATTTGACTACAGATGGGTACGTAGACATGCCTAGCCCCAAACGACGCAGTTTTACCGAAAAGGGGCTACTAAAAGTAATAGAAGAAGCCAAATTGTTGCCTATGAAAGAACAAATAACGGCATTTGAGCAAGCCCTTGCCAACCACCAAAAAAACGCTGAACAACGTGATGATATTACCATGATAGGGATACAAGTGTAGCTTACCTATCAGCGCATCACCCCACGCCTTACCTTAAGGTGACAACCTCTGCGCAATTTTATGCCGATGCAGCATGCAAAGGGTATTTACCTCGTCCAGACATTGGGCCAATTGCTGAGGGGTGTAAACAGTGCTTGCCACGAGTTGTCGACCTTGCTCTGCGGCTTTGTACATATCTTCTATGGCATACATTTTTACCGCAAACTTTATTTTATGAATAGCAAAACTCAGTTGTTCCGGGCTGGCTTGTTGTATTCCCTTCTTGTAAGCTTCCAAAAACTCGTCAAGGGTTTCTATAAACAGGGCATCCATTTCTTTGCGAAACTCAGGGTCATCTTGCCCCATTTCTGCCAACGATTCTATCAGTGATTTATCTCTAGACATTGGTATTATTTAGTTCGTATTTATTTTTCTGTCATTTAGTCTTTGTTGAATATAGTACCCTACTGTTTGATGAAAAGTAGTTGGTTTTAGAGGTTTCAACAACACATCATCCATTCCTGCCTCCATCATACTTGTTCTGGTACCTTTCATAGCATCAGCGGTAAGCGCAATTATTGGCACAGTCAACGCATACTGCTGCCTTAAAAGCTGAGTGGCTTCTATTCCGCTTATATTGGGTAGGTGTATATCCATCAACACCAGGTCAATGCTTTGTGGGGCTTGGGATATTTTTTCGATAGCTTCTTCGGCAGAGTTTACAAATACAGTGTGTAACGACCAATTTTTCAGCAACTCATTAATAATCATACAGTTGATGTCATCATCATCTATCACCATCATGTAAAACTCTTCCTCTTCGAGTAGCTTTGAGGTTAACTCCGCTGAATACTGTACCATAGTTATTCTATTTATTAAGTTGGAGGTAAAATACAGAAGATCAGCCAAAAACCAACTAATTGAGTAGCTCCTTTGACATAAGTTATTACAAAATACTCAAATTTATTAAAATAACCAGCCAAAAACTCAGGTGTTTTCTAATGTTAAGCACTTAAGAAGTGGACAGACCACTACTTCTACTATAATTTGGCTTGCATATAAACAAGGACAAAAATAAAGCGGCACTCGTTGCTACACGGGTGCCGCTTCTGCTCTAAAAAACAGGGGTAAATTTAATAATTAGTTGTCGTGTCCTCCTTTTTGACAACAAGCGGGTAGTTTGTTATAAGCTTTTTGCTCAGCAATTACTTTGTCAGCATCATACCCCACGTTAGACACTGCCTTGCGTAGTTTGTCGGGATTAGTTTTGCGGGTTTTATAAGTAACCGTCAACATTTTTGACTCTACATCTAACACCGCTTTTTTCACGCCTCTTTCATAAGCCATTGCCTTCTCGATACGATCTTTGCACATGCCACATTGCGCCGAAGTTTTGATGGAAAGAGTAGCTACTTTTTTACGTTTTTTTGTTTTTTGTGCTTGTGCCTGTACAACAAAGCCCAACACAAAAATAAAACTTAACCAAATCAGTTTATTATTTTTCATAAGTATGTGTGTTTGTTAAGTAGCAGCAAGCCTTTCGATACCCATATGCCTGGCTACTTTTATATTAAAAATATGTTATTTACTAAAATTAACGTTGCTTTTACAAGTTGAACCTTACCCCGAGGGCAGCATCAATCCAAGCCCAGCCCGCAGCTGGTGCAAGTTCAATGTATGGACCAAAATCAAGGAAAATAGACACAGGACTAGCGGAAATAAAATATTCCAGACCAAACACTCCAGTGACTCCTACCCCCAAGGCATTTTCTTCGCGGTTAATGTCTCTGTCCCAATAGCGACGAGAGCTCAACTGCCCCCCAAAACCAAAGTACAAGTCCAGCCCTTGGGTATTGCCAGCGCTTAGCTGCCAAAGATAGTTGGCTCCTATTACCAAACTACGGCGAAACTCTCCTTTCCAGTATCTACGCCCGCGAGAATAACCCCAGCCATTCGAACCAATATTAAACTCCAGGGCGTTTTTACCACCTAAGTATTTTTTAATATTCAAGCCCGTAGGTTCGCCCACACGCAACCCCAATGCCCAATCTTTCTTTTGTGCCTGGCTCAACTGAATCATTCCAAATAACATAAATGCTATGCACAGTATTTTTTTCATATTTGCTCTATTTTGGTTGGTTAATTAAAAATCAGTTATTCTTATTTTCAACAGCTTCTTCATCTATTTTGAAGCCTGAAGGTATATTTTAAACATTGTTCTCTATTGCCTTGTCCCATACTGTAACAAGTATTGTTAAAAAACAAACTATAATTATCGCCTATTTATTTGATAAAAAACCGTAAACCTGCATACACCATTCTGCCCAATACAGGTGCCCAAACCAGCCCGGCATCAAACTGACTCCCGAAAGGGTTAGAAGGATCTATAATGGGAGTGTCCTGACGAAAGTTGGTCAGGTTTTCACTGCCTACATACAAAGACCAATTTCTGAAATTACGGGTAACCTGGGCGTTCAACAAGAAAAAACTTGGGGTGTTCTGCGCCAATCTAAACGCTTCGGGTTTGCCCGTGGTATTGGGCAAACGTTTGGCGCCAAACCATTGAGTGGTAAAATCAAACGACCACTTTTCGAACCTTGTGGCATACGCCAAATTCAAAAAGAAACGGTTTTGGGCAATAAAAGGCTGTTGTTGCAAGGTATTGTTAGTGGTAGACTGTACATCATAATATTTGTAAGCCACACTTACATCAAACCTTTTGAAAGGCTCATACTCTAGCCCCAACTGAAAACTATTGGCAAAAGCTCTGCCCTCCAGGTTATAAAAAGAAATGGCACTGGCACTGGCATCCAGGTCGGCTACTATTTGATTTTCGAAATCGGTACGGTAAAAGTCTGCCGTAATCTTACCTTTGGTTTTGCCTAGTTGCACCTCTTGCGTCCAGCTAATGCCATAGTTCCAGGCTACTTCGGGCTGTAGGTCATTGGCTACCTGCAGGTTGCGTGAACTTATCATGTACCCAAAGTTTTCGGGGATGATGTTTGCTACCCGAAACCCTCTGCCCCCCGAAACCCTTATTATAGAGGTAGGGGTCATACTGTATTTGAGGTGCATACGCGGAGTAAATACGTTGCCATACAAATTATGAAAATCGTTTCGTACTCCGGTCACTAGCGCCCATTGATCGTTGGGTTCAAAGGTATACTCGGCAAATATGCCAGGTACCGACTCGGTTCGGTTCCAAACAAAGGTTTGGCTGGTAGGGTGTTGCTGCTCGTAGTTTTGGTCGTAACGATCAAACAAGTAGCTTGCTCCCAGGCTAAACCTGTTTTGAGGGTTGACTTGGGTTTGGAAAATTGCATTGACTGATAAGTTGTCCTGAACAGCATTAAAATCATTGACTCCCCAAAAAGAATTATCTTCATGGTGAATGCCTGATACTATAATGCCTAAACTCTGGTTGGGGTGGTTAGGCGGTAATATGCCAAACTTAGCGAACCCTTCCAAACGACGGGTATTAAAACCAATGCCATAGGGCAAAGCGGTGGTGCGCTCCTGAGACTGATTAAAAGTAGCTTGCCCGGTAAACTTATCTACATACACTGCTTTGACGCCAAACTGAGCCCTCAACACGTCTCCTTTATACTTCCAACGGTTCATCACTGTCATCATATTTCCTTGCGGGATGTCAAAAAAACCGTCATTGTTACGGTCTACGCCTTGGCTGGTATTATGCCCATGCAACAACAGAGCAGTGCTCCAGCGGCTGTCTTTACCAAGTGTATGGGCAGTGTTTATATTTGCCTCTACCCTGCCGGCTCCATTGCCGTATAGGTTTACCAATAAAGGCTCGCTGTTGTTGGGCTGGGCAAGGGTTACATTGATTTGCCCGGTAACCGACTCATAACCATTGACTACCGAGCCTGCTCCTTTATTAATCGCAATAGACTTGATCCAGGTACCAGGGATAAATTTGAGCCCGGTACGAGATGCCAACCCACGAACTGAGGGCATATTTTCAACCAATATCTGAGAGTACACCCCGTCTAGCCCTAACATTCGGATGCGCCGGGTACCTGTGACAGCATCGGTATTGGTTACATCTATCGATGGGTTGGTTTCAAAGCTTTCGGACAAGTTGCAACAAGCCGCCTTGCGCAAGTCTTTGGCAGTGATCAACTCCGATTTGATGGGGTTGAAATCGATGTCCTTTTCTGACTTTACAACTACTGTTTCCAGTTCGTTGAGGGTTTGCAACACTACTTTTATTTCATTGCGGTTGGCTACCTCAATGGTATCGTTGCGATAACCGGTGTAGCTCACTACCAATTGTTGAGTAGTGCTTACTTTTGCCAATGTAAAAGTGCCCTGGGCGTTGGTGCTGACCCCTGTAGTAGTATTTGCCCAATATACACTGGCGCCTACCAAGGCTTGCTCTTTGCCCTGAGCTTTTTCTACTACTTTGCCCTTTATACTGCCTTGTTGTGCCTGAACAAGACCCAGGCCTGTTCCAAGGCTCATTATAAATAATGCAATGCTTTTTTTTATATTCATTGTTTCAATGTCTTTTCTATAAGAATATGCTCACACCTGCCTTTTACTCCCTCCATTTGTTTTTGTCTTGAAACGACAATTGATGGGGTAGCCAAGGGCTGATATGAAATGGTATATTGATGATGAGAAAACCCAGACAACTTGGTGGTATATAGCATACTATAAACCACGCAAAATTGATAAATGGGTATCAACAGAAGGGAATGTGCTGACGGTGTGCCGCACAAAAAACTTATAGAAGAAAACTTTGTTTTTGAATAATTAAGTGTTTGCCAGGCAATGGCGGGGAAGTATCGGTATAATAGTATTTGGCAGGTGTATATAACACTGGCTGCCACTGTAGGTAGTCTAAAGTGTAGGGAAATAAAACGGCCGAAAGATTGACCTTGAGAGAAATGGTTTGCCAGGTGCCACTTTGCATGTCTGCCTTGATAAAATCTACGCTCAAGTCGCAACACTCAATGTTTGAGTTGCAGCATTGAGAGGGTTTAACGTGTAGCAGTTTGGTTTGTAACGCCACTTTTGCCTGGTTTGCGGCTTTTTGGTGGCAATGCTTAGTGACCTTAGGCGTAGGTTTGGGGCAACTATGGGCTGGTTGGAACAAAGTGAGTATTTCGGCACCATCCATCATCAAACAGGTTTGCTTGTAAAGGGGCACCCCAGCCGAGCTTGTCAACACCAAAATAGCCAGTAAGCAAGCTACCGACTTTTTAATAAATCGTTTGGCGATATGTTTTTGGCGTTTATTCACACTACGAAATAAGCTAAAAATGAGCAAATACCCAATACTTTGTTCAGGTTTAACGCCACATTAACAATATAGCTGAAGCAATGTTTTGTTAATATTTTATTAATTTTTTGAAAGATACTATTTTATCTATTACTTTTGCAGCCGGAAATTAGATGAAGACACTTAGTTTCCAACTAACAAGGGACTTCCGTTCTGTTTTAAAACACAGAGCGGATTTTTTTTGCGTTTTACCCAACACCGACATGGAGTATCTACTATAAAAAAAGTGGACATTTAGCCCACTTTTTAATTCAACTCAATAAAAATTCATCTGTATGTCTTTCCCTTACTCCAGGTCTAAAGCATAGCTTCCTGCAAACTGACTGTAGCAACGATAGATAATCAATCGATTGGCATTAGGGTCAAGCTTTAACACTACATCTTTGGTACTGTTGAGGGGCTCTGCCAAACTTTTTCCACCATAATCTAATATATGGGTTTTTGCTTCCATTTTGCTGGTGACTGCTATGTAGCGTTTGTCAGTATCTAAATTGAAGTACCGAAAAGAAAAACTTTTCCGATCTTTAAAGTCTTTTTCAAATAGTTTTCTTCCCTCTTTGTCGAGAGCAATAATTTTACTTCCGCCATCTACCATGATAATCCAGTCGTTGGTTTTTTTGTCGACACATAGCTTAAACTTGGCATTGGGGTAAGGCTTAGGCAAGTTTTTCTTGCTTACAATGTCGCCGTTTATGTCAAACGAGATAAGTTGACCAATGTCTGACAAACACGTAAAAGTCAGTGTTTTTTTGTCTACCACCATTGGGTTGCTGGTCTTGATCTGAAGGCTCAGCGGAAACCCTGGTTTCTTTTTACCACGACGATCGTAAGCATAGACAAAACCATTTTCGAGCAAAAACATGAGGTAGCTTTTGCCTGCTTTTACCTGTTGGGCAGGTGCCGCCAGTTTACTTCCCAGGTTTTTCGACTTCCAACCATAAATCAACTGTCCTTCATGGTTATAAATACGGGCTTTGCCGTGTATGTCTGTCACCAAAAAACGGTAATTGCGTCGCCCAAACTCCAGTACCGACATGGTATGCAAACGGATAGAGTCCCGGATACGAATCGGGAATTTTTTTACCGGACGTCCTACCCGGTCTATCAAGTTGATATGACGATTGGTAATAAATGCATATTGAAGTTTCTTATTACGGTAACGGTCTATTTGTACGGGTACACTTCGCAAAGGTGAATACATTCGCAGTTGCCACAAGGATTTGCCTGTTTCTGAGATCAGGTGCAACCTGTTTTCATAGTCTTGCACCAGTATTTCGGTGACGCCTTTCTTCCGGTGATTTTTCATTAAGTAAGGCGGCGTATAAATACCCGTTCTTAAAGTAGCACTTACCAGTGGGTGGTAACTCTTGTCTACTTTTTCATCCATTTGCCCTCCCGTAAACTTGAGCCTCAACTGTGACTGAAACTGTTCGCCTTCGTAATGAAACTGTGCAGTAAGCCACTGAAAATACTTGATTTGGGCTTCGTACTGGCTCATGAGTTTTTTCCAATTAGGCGAGGCGTTTTTGTACATAATTTTCCACGCCTTGGGGATGTTTACCAAAAAGGTAAGGTTCGACGTTTGCTTTATTTTTGACAGCATGAGTTTATAACGGGTAGTTTTGCCCCACACATCGTTGCGTTGAACGTCGTCTAACAAGTTACGTATAATGGCTATGTCATTGGCCAGCACTACTGCATTGCCTACATAACTAAAGTAGCAACGCTCAAACCCTTGAAAGGTATTGCCCAACATGGCAGCTGGAAACTCGCTCAAAGGAATTTCGCCTATTTCGGCTTTGCCGTACTTTTGAATTTGCAGAGTTTGCCCCATTTTATCCGCTACTTTTTTACCCATCTGCTTGAGCACATTCAACGCCCCTACCAAACCATTGGTACGCATAAACAACAATTTGTGGGTTTCGCGCTGTTCTTCGCCCATTTCCAACACAGCAAAACCTATTTCTTTGTCCAGAAACTTATAAAAATCTGCAAATTTTATCCCGTTTTTACTTTCTATATCGCGTTGCTTCTGCACAAAAGCCTCGTCTTGTTTTTCCCAATATTCTTTTACGTTTTTCACAAACTTTTCGCGGTCGGCAAAAGTAAGGTGATACATAATGGCGGTATTGTTGGGGATGTAGTTTTTCAACTGAAAAGGGTGTGCTTTTTGTTTGGCAAACACATTCATAAACTCCCCTTCTTCGCCGGGATTGGTAAGGGTGAGTCCGGTAAAAGCCATCTGGCTGTTGTCAAGGTGGGTACCATACAACGCCGACTCAGCAAATTTTTTCAGAGGTTTAAAGAAAGGCACCAGGTTTTCGTTACTGGTTGACGCCACAAATTGAGGCAACTGCTCAGGGTTTACGTGCATGCGCAGGTGGCTGTTTTTCCAAAAAGCAAGGTCTTTCCAGTCTCGTTTTACTTCGGTTACCCGGTATGCGCTTTCGCCCGATGACGCATGCCGCACTACGTCATCTATAAGAATGGAGCTGTAGCTCCCCATGAAGAATCCTTTGTATATCACAAAAGAAAAAATACTGGTGGTGCCTTTTTGCTTGGCTTCGTAAATCTTAAAATCTTTGAAAGTACGCTCAGAAAACTGGAATTCAGATTTGGCACGAAAGTAAGACAGTACCTCACTTAAGTATTGGGTGTCCATAGAGGTGGGCACTGGCACAAAAAACAAAGTGCCAAAATCTTCTTTGGAGGTTACGTGTACGCTGGCGGTGATTGTACGATTTGCCAACAACGAAACTCCTTTGGGGTTTTTAGATAGAATTTCGATAAAGTATTGGGTACGAGACGCTACCGTGTTGAAATAATCGGTTTGCACCAGGTTGCTCCACATGGGGTTTGCCTCTACCTCTTTGAAAAGGTTCAACACGTTGTTGGTTTCAAACACAAATACCGGATTGTTGGGCATCATAGTCAAAGCACTTGGCTTGCGTCGTCCACTGCTCAACCATACCAATATCAAAACAATCAGCAAAATGGCTAACCCTGCTCCTGCTCCATATACTACCCTTTTGGGGTATTTATCCAAAATCTTCTCTTTCAAAAACTTCTTCATACCTTAGTTTTCAGCGATAATTCAGCATCAAATTTAACAACTATCTCCAGTATCTTGCTTTAGTTCGCCTGTTTTTTTGTATCGTTCAGGTAATCTAAAGAGAGAGTTGCAGGTAAAGACATCAAAATAGTAAATAATTGGTACTGGTCAAAGCCTTACAAGCTTCACAATCAGGATGTAACGTCGGCTTGTACTAAGGTACTCAAAACTGGATTTTGCAATTGGGTAATGATTGTTTTATTTTTTGCCGGGTATTTCGAGAAATAGGGTTGCTCGTAAGGTGCAACCTAGTCAACTTACTCAATTGGGTAATGTTGGAGGGTAGTTCCTTCAGTTGGTTTCTGTCTAAAGACAGGTAGCGCAACTCTTTGAGTCGAACAATGGTAGCAGATAACCGGGTAAGTTGGTTACCGCTCAAATCTAATTTTTGTAGTTTTTTTAATTGGGTCAACTCAGGAGGAAAGCTTTTAAAATAGTTCCTATCCAGCGCCAACCTTGTCAACTTGGAGAGTTGAACAAATGAAGTAGGCAATTGGCTCAAATCATTGGCTCCTATGTTTAACCTGGTCAACCCTGTCAATTGAACAACTTCTAAGGGCAATGTACTAAATTTGTTAGCGCTTAAGTTTAACCTGGTGAGCTTTTTCAATTGGACAAACGAGGAGGGCAACTGAGTCAATGAAGCACCCCTTACATCTAGCCATTGCAAGTTTTTGAGCTTACCTATAGCAGCAGGCAATTGATCCAGGTCAGTGTCTCTTAAGTGCAAGGCTTGTAGATTTACCAATTTTCCTATAGTAGGAGGCAATCGGTGAAGAGGATTACCACTTAGCTCAATGTCTTTAAATTAGTCAGCTTGCCCAAATTAGCAGTTTTTAACCAGGTTTCCGTCCAAATCAACGTAGTAGACTCGTAAGTTTACCCATTGAAGAAGGCAGTTTGTCTAATTGCGCCTGATTATCTTGTATCTCTAGTTTTTTCAAATTGATGAGCTTGCCAATAGAGGAGGGCAATTGCATCAAGTAATTATAGTTTAGATTTAAACTTTCCAGCTTTGTAAGTTTACCTATAGTCACAGGCAACCTAGTCAATTCATTGCTTTCTAAATCTAGTTTTTTCAAATGAGTAAACTTGCCTATAATCGCAGGCAGTTCAGTCAAATCATTGCCACGTAAGTTTAGACATTCCAAATTGGTGAGTTGAGCAATGGTTTGGGGCAATGCCTCTAAACCTGTAGAATGCAACAATAATACTTTTAATTGAGTTGCTTGCAAAACTTCTGCTGGCAAGCTAGTCAGTGATTGTTGGCTTAAATCCAGGGCTTGAGTGTCAGATTGAATGTCTTTTAACTGATAAGCTACCTTATAGGTTTTGCCAGTCTTGTCTAACAAAAACTTCACGCCATTTGAATCTTTTACCTGCATCCACCCAGTATATATGTCCATGCTTTTGGCATATTTCCAGCTACCTAATTTTTTGATTTGCTTGCCTTCCAAATCTACAAAATAGTATTTCCCAGTTGTCGATATTTTGGCAATTTGAGCCTGAGTAGTATACACGAGTATCAGTAGACATAAGGTAAGTAGATTTTTCATAGTCGTAAGTTATTAATAAGCACATTTTGATGAAGGAATGGTACCAAAATAAATTTACATTCTTAACCTCATCTTTTGAGGCTATACTTTGTTAAAAAATAGCCGAATAGCGATGCTATTAGCCGATTTTTTGCCTCGTCTAGCAACAAAATATTTTATTAAACTATAGAAATTTATTTTTACACCATTCCCAAGGTTATAATTGCAAACCAAGGCTGATTTCACGTTTAAAAACTACATCAACTCTTTGGCTTGTTTTTGCCAGTCGTTGGCTTGTTTGGGACTAATGTCTACTTTTTTGAGCAACGCCTGAAACTCCACTTTACTCATACTTGCCAATTGGGCAAAAGTAAAAACTCCTGCATCGTATAGCTTGGCTTCAGTGGCACGCCCTATGCCACCAATGGTAGTCAGGTTATCTCTATCGACATCCAACGAAACACTTTGCGTTTTTGCTTTAGCTTGTGTAATTCCTCTAAGCGGATGGTAGCCTCCTTTCAGTATCAACTTGGCAAACCAGTCAAAATCAGGCATCGTATAAAACAATGAATGGTGGTCTTGCCCCTGATTAATGATCACATCGGTATATATCACTGCATTGCGTTTATCTCCTGGTTTGCGCTTCATTTTGGCAATGGTTCTGTTCGATATTCGCGGTTTTTTTCTAAACCTGTGCATAAAAGCCTCTTTGCTTAAGGGGTACTGCCTTTGTGGAAAAGCCATTTTGACGGTAGTCACTGTCTTGGTTTTATGTTTCTTTTTGGTTTTGGAAATCGTAAAGTGCTTCAATTTAATTTTTTTCTTTACGCTGGTCGTCAACATTGTCACCTGGGCAACGCTTACCTGTAGCAAGGTGCCGTCAGCAAGTCGTGCCTTGAGGTCTATTTTTGGGGCTTGTCCCAACACAGTTTTTACCTTGGGGCTCTTGCCAAACAATGTCCCTGCTAAGGAAATCAGCAATGGAAACAACACGATCACCATAAGCACGACTCCTACAAGTATTCCATCGTGAAAAAGGGCAGGTATTATACCAAGTACTCTTGCCAACCCATAGACTAATAAAGCTAACGGAATCCACCTCAACATCAAACGATGAGGCATGATTAGATAGTTTTTTCGAGTTGTGTAACGAAATCTACGTTCACTGCTTTTGTGCAAATTTAGTTTTAAATGCAACTTTTCGCCTGGCTTGAGCTCTTCTTGAATTAATAACAATAAGGGCATCAAAAACTCAAAAGCGTCCAACTCTATACGTACTTTTCGCCTACGCTTATTTGGAATAAAAGTTAAAATTAACCATAGCACCCCAAACAAGCTAAATAGCCCTAGCGATACTAATAGCATCCACATAGGGTAAGGCTTCTTATACGTAAAGACCAACATCAACGAAGGAACCAATGTAAAGATCAAAAATGGCGTTAAGAGCATAAATGGGATAAACTCCCTGATCGCCCTTTTCTTTAATTCCTTTTTGCTTGGACGAAATTTGTCTATTTTTTTGGCATATTGATGTACTCCAGCCAGTTGTTCATACAAATCTATTGGGGTAGCAACTGCCTCAAATTTTTTAGCCCTTACCAATTGCTTATCATCGGTAGAAAGCGCTTCGAACAATGGTGTAATTTGTTTTAACATAGACTTAATCGGTGTTTAAGCGTACATAAGCTCGATCGTCAAACGATATATTGCCTTTCATTACTCCTTTGGTGTTTTGAAACTCTCTAAAACACAAAGGGTCTTTTTTAAGTGCTGCATACAGGTAGTTCTCGCTTTGCTCTAAAGTGCGGTACAACACCGGGTATCCATCGCTTGCCAATACTATAGACACGTCGTCACCATCTACTGGTATCACCGAAAGGTGCTTATCTACCACTGGAAAACCATCTATGGCACTATAGCCATAAGGATGATTGCTGTGAGAATTCTGAAAAGCCACCTGCCCCTTCAACAAAGGTAAAATGTACTCTCTGCCAACATCGCGGTGTTGCAACGATGCCAGCGAAGCCCCCCGCTGTAAGGCAATCTCCAGGTACAACGCCCTCATCCGGGCAATTACTTCCTCTGATCTTCGACGGTGGTTGTATACTTTTTTGTCTATCATACACCTACAGTCGCCAATGACCCAAACCTCGCGCTGATAATCTGAGTAAATAACTACCGAAGCAGTAGGACGTTCAAGGGGATGTGCTTTTAGATAGTCATACTCATTGTTTTGGTGGTAGTGTTTGGCTAATGCATAAGTAAGCAAATCTACTGCTTCGTCGAAAGTGGCTTGCACCGGAAACCTGGCAATGGCGTTTTTTAGTATTTCTGCCGCAAAACGCCCTGTAGTTTTTCCCTGATATGTTGTGGCTAGTTTACTAGTGGCACCATCTATCACAGCAGCGTGGTAATCAGTTGCTACAATTTGATCTTCACAGGTAAAGAAATTACCCGTTTTGCTTACCAATTTGTGTTCTACTACTTCAAAAGCCATATATTTTATCTAGTAAATAATGAATTAACCTTATGATCAGAACTCATTCTGAGGCATTTATCTTTAAGCAAACGTCAGCGTTTTTGTTTGTGAAGAAATAAGTAATTAGCTATAAGTCCTTAGATACCGATGTATATCGGCATCTAGTGCACTGGAAACTAAATTCCTACTACATTAGCTTCGCAGAGCTCGCCACAGCAGAGCTGCCCCGATGAAATGAATCGGGATTTAGAAATAGGCTCGGTTATTCGGAGTCTTTAGCCCGCTGACTTTACTTAAAAAAGTTTGCGTAGCTCCGGTTCCGATATACATCGGAATTGTAAACTAACTCTGCGCACTTTTTGAAGTGCGTCAGCAAACAAAATACCCTCGAATAAATAGCGCATTTATTTAATCCCCAGTGCACTAGGGACTTGCCCCTGTGGGTGCTATAGACTAAATGCTGCGGGCTATTGTAAAATAACATCACAAGTTATCAAAAATCGTGGGAAAGCCCTTCTTAGTAATACGTCAAAAATAAATTTACATTTTTAACGTCATCTTTCGCTGACAGAATTCGTTAAAAAAAACTTGCCGTAGCGCTGCTATACCGCCGTCCCGCAGGGCTGGCTCAACATCCACTGGATATTGCCTCTCCTGCCAACAAAATATTTTGTTAAACTATCAATACTCCGCAGTGATTTTAGTCAAAGTTGTTTGCTGTTTAACTTCGTTGAGCTCGCCAAAGGCTCGGTTATCAGTCATTTATGAATTTAAAAACTATTTAATAGGGTGTTTAGGCATAAAACCGAAACACTTTTAAAAATAAAGTGAGTACGCAATCTTAATATAAAATACTGGTTTACAGCATTTAACAAGGTGAACATTTACTCGAATCAGCTATGGACTATCGACTAAATACTATGGACTATTGACTATAGAACTTTATTTTTACACCATTCCTTAGTTTTTTTTATTCGGTTTTGAAACCGTACACTTTTTTATAGCAGATAAGCCTTGATTTTTTTGATAGTTTTACCGCATAAAAATAGCTACTAATCTGCTGAGTTGTAGAATAAAACCTGGTTTCGTTTCCCTCAGGCATCCGTTCATTTCCCCGAATCAAGTTCGGGATCATGGATTTTCTTTAGCTAAAAAAACGAACCAAAAAAAGCCACCGCTGTAGTTTGCTTGGCTAAAATTTGTTTCATTACGCCGAACCGCAGCCCGTAAGGGCAAGCTCTGCCTTTTCGGCTAAACAGCTCAAACGTTCCCTCGTTCCTCAGTCAGTGATCTGTTTAGCTTACGCAGAGCTCGGCGCAGCAAAGCTGCAGCCTCGGTTTTACGGCTTCATTGCTCAAACCTATAGCTACAGCTTCGCTGTGCTGAGCTCACCGAAGGTAATTTCTTAACGCCCACAAACTAAGGCGGAAATTAAAGACGCTGTTTTTCAAGCACTTTTGAGACTGATAAAATTAAACTCTACACAAGGATTAGTAGTGAAAAATTAGTGTACGGTTTTGAATTATTCGGTCAAAATAAGTACATAGATACAACAAAAGCCCAAATCATCTTTACAATGACTTGGGCTTCACGGGCAACGATTACTTAAACCATCCCTATTTGGTACTAGCCTCTATGATGTTGATTCTATAGCCTTTGATTTCTCTAGGGGTGAGGTTTTTGATGTACGCATGAAAACGATGTAGACGATTGTGATTGGGGTACCAGTCGGCTTGATGTGGGAACACCAACGTACGAGTAACCGAGTGAACAATTTCATCGTTGTGATTCAACCACTGAGCTTCTACCTTAAAACGTTGCAACGACTCAGCGCTCTTGTTAATAAAGTTTACTTCTACCTTATGAGATGTAGATTTGGCATAACCTCTTACTTGTTGTGCACGCTCCAATACATCTATTTTTATCCCTTCCGGGCGATCATAAGCCCACACAGTAGGTACAGGGCGGTGGGTAGGCTTTTTCCATGAGCCATACTTGACAGAATGCACCAACAAGCGTACTTCGCTTAAATCATTTGCAGCATAGCTTTTACTGTATTTCGACAGGTAAAACGGCACATAGTCACCTTTGATGGCATTGGGCTGGTATTTTTTTACTACCGACACATACTCAGCCAGTCCTACTTTACCCTCAGGGGTAACAAACTCTACTTTTAGTTTAAGTTCTTCTATAGGAAGGTTGCCAGTAATCAACAAAGCACCCGATAGCTTGTAAGAAAGCCTTTGGCGGGAAGGTCTTAATTTAGATTCTTCTATACGCGCAAGTTTAAAACCTTTGCTCCAGGATGATTGTACAAACTTTACTGGTACATTATTGCGATTTCTATTGGTAGGGGTCACATTCTCAGACCAAGACGCAGAGGTTTCTGCCTTTGGCAGGTGTTTTTCTGTCTTGTATACGTTATCTTCGTCTGAGGCTCGTTGAACTGAAAAAAAGACAAGGGCACCTGCTATAAACACACTAAGCACTATTGCCAGTAATATGATAGAAGCGCGTTTACTGCCAACATTGGCTGCGGGCGTTTGTGGGCGAGGCGAGGCGGTCACAGTTTTGGTCTGTGAGGGCTTTTGAAGCTCACTGATAATGCGAATAGAAGGCTCGTGCCCAGGCTCGTTTACTAACCTGATACGGGCATACTCGATGGCTTTTTCTTTGTATTTTTCATGGGGGTATTCGTGATGCATAGAATGATAGGCAATTGCCAGCCCATAAATAGCCGCCAGGTTGTTGGGGCTGAGATGAAGCGCTTGTTCAAACTGTTGGATGGCGTCTTTCCAGTTTTTGAAGCTTAAAAAACTCTGCCCATTTTTGAGGTATCCTTCTACTTTTTGCTCTACCAAATGCCATTCATCTTCTGAAAAGCCCAGGTCAAAGGCTATTTCTTTGAGTTCCTGCTGGCTCAACGATTTTTGTGCTTCTTTGTCTTTAATCTCTAGCAATTTCTGATAAAAAGCTCTTAGGTTTTCTTCATTGTTTTTACTCATAATATTTCAGTTTTTAGGTTTCCACATCTCTTCCCAGATTACCTGCCATTATACAATACTAAAACTCAAGCATCATACAGTCCTGATTAAAATCTCCATTGTGTATTGTTTTTTATACGTGAATTAAAAAGTTTTTTGCAAGGATATGTAATTATTTTTTTCAAAAGCTTGTAATTAAATAAAATTATATAGTACTTTGTGATACATATAACCATTCAATGTACACTACTATTAAATACATAATAATACAATTAAACCATATACCATAGAAAAACCATTTTTTGAAACCCAGAAAAGGTGCTGTAATTACATCACCACGGAGTTGTAGAAAGCAAGCTTAAACAAGCTATTTGAGGCAATTCCACTAATTTTTATACAAACCATATACCATAGAAAAACCATTAATTTTTAGATGTAGTGTAACGGGCATTGTTGACAAATCAAGTCAATAATGCCTTATTTATTTCCTCTTTTTTCATTTCGTTTCCCCTGGTTTTCTATTTCTGACACATTCTCTTATATTGTGGCTTTCTCAACTAATCAACCCACTCAATGAAAAAAACTACGAACTATTTGGTGGCAATAATTGCTGCAGTTACTTTGCTTGCTGCTTGTGGTGAGGGTACAAACAACACCAAAAACCAACAAGCCAAGGCGGATACCAACGCAAAAACCAACAGTGAAACATCTAACAAAAACACTGAAACTACTGGTAATACGAAACCTGCAAAAACAACCAGCGATGACAAGAAAGGGGAAGAGACTAAAGCCGAGGGCACTCAGGAGGCTTTTGTAGAAGGGATTTTTCAAGAAATAGAGCAAGGAGATTTGTTTCACTTTATCATCAAAGATGCTCAAGGCAAAACCCATGATTTTTGGGTATTTAAACCTGATGCTACCTACCAAACTATTGAGGCTGATCAGGCAAAATATAAGGGCAGAAAAATAAAAGTGTTTTACAAAAAAACTAAAAAATATATAGAAAACGCAGGGGGAGAGATCGCCTTTGAAGAGTATGTAAAAGCCGAGTTGTAGCAAACAGCATACAGAAAATATTCGTCCATACCCGATTAAAATTATTGGTGTGGGCGATGTCTATCTCCTAAGTGTAACACCACCTCCTCCCCCCAATTCATTATTTCAACGATCACTCATCCTACAGCTAAAGTTAGCCATTTGTGCAGTCAATTCTCTGGCTTGTTTTTATCTTGCTACTCAAATTGTAAACTACTTGACTATTATGACAAAGCTACTCAAAGACCGCTATTTTCAACCCGCTTTTTTTGATCAATTAAGTCAATCAATTCTGCAAGTATACCCTGAGTTCGACGCTCAAAGTTTTCACCAGTTATTGTATAACCACCAATGGGCAAACCTGGAGCTAAAAGCCCGCATGCGGCACGCATCGCAATGTTTACAACAAACTTTGCCTATAGATTATACACAAGCCATTGAAGTTTTGTCAAAGGTAGCTCCCCAATTCACTGACTTTGATGGCATGTTGTTTCCTGATTTTGTAGAAGTATACGGGCAAAATGACTGGCAAACGTCTATCACTGCCCTTGAGCTTTTTACCCAATACTCCAGTGCTGAGTTTGCCATTCGCCCTTTTATAGAAAAGTACTTTGACCAAACAATGACAAAAATGCGGGAATGGTCTACCCACCCCAACCACCACGTGCGCCGCCTTGCCAGCGAAGGTTGTCGCCCTCGTTTGCCTTGGGCAAGCCCTTTGCGCATGCTCAAAAAAGACCCTGCTCCAATTTTGCCTTTGTTAGAAAACCTAAACACTGACCCTACCGACTACGTACGCCGTAGTGTGGCAAATAACCTGAACGACATTGCTAAAGACCACCCTGAAATAGTGATAAAAACGGCTAAATCTTGGTTTGGCTCAAACAAAGAAACCAATTGGATTGTAAAACACGCTTGCCGAACTTTGCTCAAGCAGGGCAATGCTGACGTATTGGTTATTTTTGGTTTTGGCGATGCTACGGAGGTACAAATAGAACAGCTCAAGCTCAAAGAAACGTCGCTTGCTATTGGCGACAATCTTGAGTTTTCGTTTACGGTAAGGGCAAGTGCGGCCGCCAAACTCAGGGTAGAGTATGGCATAGACTACATGAAAGCCAATGGCAAAACTTCGCGCAAAATATTTCAGATTAACGAAAGTGAATATGCCCCAAACGAGGTAAAGACGTTTACACGCAAACAAAGCCTTAGAAATATGACTACCAGAAAACATCATGTGGGTAAACACCACCTGGCGATTATCGTAAATGGAGTAGAAAAGGCAAAGGTTGATTTTGACCTGGCATAACCATTATACTTGCAAGCTTCAATAGCAAACCCAACTGGTTGCTTACGGCTTGCCTCATGTTACTTGTAAAAAATGATCTACGATGAACACCCCACCTATTTTAGTATCTATATTAGACCTCAACCAACGAGTTGCCGACGAAATGGCGCAAAAAGGTTTGGGTATAGAGCTTTCGGGCTTTGCTTTTCCTGAGGTGCTTGCTGAAGGAGCACTGGAAAAAAATATCAAAGAAACTCAAGACATTCTCAAGGGGTTTCCCTATCCAGTGACTATGCATGGGGCTTTTTGGGATTTGCGCATTGCAGTACGCGAACCTATGATTAGGCAAGTAGCGGAGTTTAGAATGCGCCAAAGCTTAGAGATTGCCCACGAACTGGGCATAAACAAAGTAGTATTTCATCCCAATTATACTTCGCGTCGCAACGATGATGACATGAAACGCTATTGGGTAGGGCAGCAAATAGATTTTTGGAGGGCTTTGCAGCCCGATGCCCAAAAACATGGCATTACTATTTATCTTGAAAATACAGGCGAGCCTACAGCTGATTACATTCACCAAATACTCAATCAGCTCGATCCACAAGTGTTTGCTACCTGCCTCGACACGGGACATTTAAACGTATTTGGCGATAACAAAAATGTGTTGGATTGGGTAAATACTTATAGCCACCAATTGGGCTATGTGCATTTGCACGCCAATTTTGGCAAACGCGACGAGCACATTGCTTATACCGAAGGCAACATGGATTTTACGGGTTTCTTTGAAGCATTGACAAACATTGAGCAGGGTTCGGGCACTCGCCCTTGGATTATCATAGAGGTAAAAAGCCGTGAGGCTTACCTAAAATCTTATGAGGCGCTTAGGCGGCAATATGGGCAGTGATTAAACAAAAAAGATATAATGATGGCAAACCAACTAAAAAATAAAGCAGATAGATATACTTTGGATTGGTTACCTTTAAGGCAAGATAAGTTTTACAGAAGAATCCGGAAATACAACACCACATACTTTAGCTTACCCTACTAATAATCTTGGGCAGGCACAAGCCATGAAGGACTTATTGATGGTAGCAATGCATAAAGATCAAGCAATGGAAACACCCTCCTGATAAAAATTACTATAATACTATTTAAGCTACTGATATAAAACGGCTATAAAAAGACTTTCATCCGTCTACTAAGGCTTTTAACACCCCTTTAAAAGCTTCTGTTTATTGCTCGCCACATATCAATCTCTTACCGAAAAATATACAATAATTACTATTCAGAATATTATTTTGTTTTAATTGAGTAAAAAACTGTGCCCCTATTGTTTTTATAAAGCCAAGCTTTTACCTTGCCCCCATGGATTTACTTGATTTGCTGGACATCATAGGTACTTTTGTATTTGCCATTAGTGGGGCTTTGGCCGCCGCCGAAAAGCGCCTCGATTTTTTCGGAACAGCCTTTATTGCCTTTATCACGGCAGTGGGTGGCGGTACTGTTCGCGACCTCATCTTAGGGAGTTATCCGTTGGGTTGGGTCAAAAATATTGTCTATCTCAATGCTATAGGCATTGGTTTTTTGTGTGCCATATTGTTTCGTCGTTATATTATTTCCTGGAGACGCACTTTCTCTGTATTTGACACTATAGGCATTGGGGTATTTACCGTGTTGGGCTTGCAAAAAGCCCTCTTATTAAATGTACACCCCACCATTGCAGTGCTTATGGGAATGGTGTCAGCGGTGTTTGGTGGGGTCATTCGCGATACACTCTGCAACGAAGTTCCGTTGATTTTTCACAAAGAAATATATGCCATGGCTTGTTTGTCGGGCGGGGTACTATTTATGATCTTGCGTTTTTTCGACGTAAACGAACCTTATGTGACCATTAGTGCTGTTTCACTTATTATCATTATCCGGTTTGTTGCCATTCGCTACCAACTGCAAATGCGGGTATGGCGATATGAAGAGAAAAAATAGCTTGATGTATTTCTATGCAAATAGATAATATATCCACTTAGGGGTGAATAGGCAATGAACAGACATACTCTACTACTACAAAATTGCTGATGAGGCATAAGTTTAGCCCTTGGTGTACCTTCAAGATGTAAGAATCTCACCTTGCGCATAAGCAAAGCAAAAAGGTATGATTATGGCGGCTGTTTGAGCTTTATTTTTATATGTATTAACTTTCGGTATCAAGTACGCGTATTATGCTTGAACAATAAAAGTTGATAACCACTCCAAAAGCGTTTATATGAAAAAAATCATTACATCACTCCTGCTTGTTTTGTGTGTATCGGGGGTTGCCCTGGCGCAAAGAACCGAACAACAATTATTGCGTAACGTGATCCAGACCTTGCCCAACTCTTTAGAAATTTCTTACTTGATCAAAGATGTCGGCATTAAGTTTCGCAAAAACCTACTCAACCCCATCAGCCATGCCAGAAGCTACCACTCTGATGCCAAACAAGCCCTCAACCTGGGAGTGTATAGCACCGATTTGGGCTACATTAATATTTACCATGACACCCCTGAAGCCAAGTCTCAGGCATTTTTACACCTTACGGCGGTCAAACGCATGGCAGACAGTTTGCGCTGCACCGAACTGTTTAACTTTGAAGTGATTCAACGCCTGGTCACACACAGCGATGACCTGGACTCTCTTTTTAAAATTACCAATGATATTTTTGCTAAACTGGACAATCGTTTTAACGAACAAAAAAAGCCTGAACTCTCATTGTTAAGCCTTACCGGGGGCTGGATTGAGTCTATGTACCTGACAGTGAGTATGGACCTGGAAAAGCCCAACAAAATACTGACCCATGAGATTGTAGAACAAAAGCTTGTACTGGAGCAAATAGAAGCTTTACTTTCTTTTTATGAAAGTAAACCTTATGTACGCCAATTGATTAATTCATTGAAAAAACTACGCCAGGCGTTTGCCGAAATAAAGACAAGCCGTCAGGTAACCAAGAAAAGATCGGATGGGACTTTGATAGTAGAAGAAAAAAAAGCACAAATTCCAAAGAAAACACTACAACGTATTTTCAAAGAAATAACCATATTGAGAAATCAAATTATCCAGCCAGACAAATAACCTGGAAAATCATTGATATCTTTCAACCTTCTGTTAACATTTTTTGACTAACTTTCAGTACCTAATCACTCATTTGAGCCTGCTTAAATGGTGGTAGTGATCGGGAGGTTTTATGGCAAAAAGTATGCTGTAACTCTCTGAACACTAGTTTTTAACAAAGCTCTTATTACACATTTAATTATGCTAAAAAAAGAAGTAATTGCAAGAGTACTATGCCTGTTGTTGCTTAATACCAGTGCATGGGCACAAACTTTTACAGAAGTAACCAACCCGGTAAATGGTAGTACAAGTTTTTTGGGGGTGTACAACAGTGCCGTGGCTTGGGGAGATTATGACAACGACGGTGACCTCGACCTGGTAGTGTCTGGTTTCAATAGTGTAAACGCCAACAATGTAACCACTACGCAGATTATCACCAAGCTGTACCAAAACAACAATGGAGCATTTACCGACACTGGTACCGAACTAGTGGGTGTTCAAAAGGGGGCAGTGGCATGGGGAGACTATGATAGTGATGGTGATCTTGACCTAATAGTAACCGGAGAAGATGCCGAACGGGCTACTGTGGCACACCTTTACCGCAACGATGGTGGGGCATTTGTTGACAGTGGTGTTGCCCTTCAGGGAGTTTCGTCAAGTGCAGTGGCATGGGTAGATTACAACAACGATGGTTTTTTAGATCTAGCCATTACAGGTAGCAGTGACGGTTTGCCTACAGGCGCCTCTACCATTATTTATCGTAACAACGGACAAGGAGGTCTGGAGAACAGTGGTATTACCAATATTCCAGGGTTTTATAACGGCTCTATTGCTTTTGGCGATTATGACAATGACGGTGATGCTGATCTTGCGTTTATGGGGACTACTGATGGCTTTTCTACTGGGGTAACCACGCAGGTTTACCGCAATAAGGGCAACGGCTCGTTTGAAGATAGCAAATTAGCGGGTTTTAAGGCAGTGGCCTGGGGCTCTATTGCCTGGGGAGACTTTGACAATGACAGTGACCTTGACTTGTTGCTTACCGGCTGGGACAGCACACAAGCAGTGACCAAAATTTACCAAAACGACTTGGTAAACGATACAGTAGTATTCAATGATATTGGTGCCAACATTGCCCAGGCTGACCAAGGCAAGGCTTTATGGGGCGACTATAACAGTGATGGCAACCTGGATATACTGCTAACGGGGCGCAACGATTCCTTGAAAAAAGTGTATTCGCTGGTGTATCAGGGCAATGGTAGCGGTGGCTTTACAGTCTTGACGGCAGATACTACCGCCAAGACTGTAACAGATGCCCAAGTAAGCAGTGCTGGCTGGGCTGACTATGACAACGACGGTGACCTGGATATGGTCATTGCCGGATTGGACAGTGTAAACTTTGACGGCAGAACAATTCTTTACCGCAACCAAACCTCTACTTTTGCAAGCAATACGCCACCCGCTACCCCCACAAACCTCACAGTAGCAATCAATCCGGCACAATCCAATACTTTGGTACTCAACTGGAATGCTTCCTCTGACAGCTCTACCCCTGCCAGTGGTCTGAGCTATAACCTACGGATAGGGCTCAGACCAGGCGAGCTTCAAACCCAATCGCCTCATGCCAACCTGACTACCGGACTAAGACAGATAGCGCAGGCAGGTTATATTCAAGGCAATACTACCTGGACACTGCGCAACCTTAGCTGGGGCAAAACTTATTATATTAGCGTACAAGCCATCGACCAAAGTTTTAGTGCATCGGGTTGGTCAGAGGAGGTAGCCATTACCATAGACCCAGGGATCAATCGTAATGCTTTTTTGCCCAATACTTTTACTCCAAATAATGATGGAACCAACGATTTTTTTAGAATCGTAACCCACGAAGATGTAAGTGAAATTAACTTTAGGGTGTTCGACCGCCTGGGCAAGTTGATGTACCAAACCAGTGATGTAAACGAGGCGCTCAATTTTGGGTGGAACGGCAAACTCAACGGTAAAGACCAACCTGCTGGGGTATATATGTGGTATGTCAAAGGCAAGTTTACCGATGGCAAAACCCTTACATTCAATGGTAACAATAGCGGAAGTGTGGTTTTGGTACGTTAGTACCTGCTTCTTTCAAAACATAAAATATAGCATATAATGAGTTTTTTCAAAAAGACATTTGCTGGGTTTTGCTTACTCTTCAGCCTGATTGGTCATACAGCTTTTACCCAAAATATTCAGTACTCACAGTTTCATCATAGCCCACTGTTGCTCAATCCGGCAGCTGTGGCTGCCAAAAGCGAGTTATTGGCACTGCTTAACTATCGTACCCAACTTACCCAAACCGGGCAATCTTACGCTACCTCTATGTTGTCGGTGGTGGTTCCTTTTATCAAACAAAGGTCTAGGAACAATGCCGCCTTTGGTAAGATTGAGCATGTACACCGTTGGGGAGGCATTGGGGTTTCGGTATTGCAAGATGTAGAAAAAGGCAGCGACCAAACCAAGCTAAAAACTACCGGAGGGCACCTTACCTATGCCCATAACATTGACGTGGGGGGTACCAGTTATTTGAGTTTTGGCATGCAAATGGGGTATTTTCGTCGTAGTCTGGAAACCGACCTGGTCACCGAAAGTCAGTTTGTATATGGAGGGGCTGACCCATCTCTTCCGGCAAATGAAGACTTTGTAGGCAGTGCTGTTGGTTTTGCTACTTTTAGTGCTGGAATGATGCTTTATTCAGAGGATAAACATGGCCGGTTTAAAAACTACTTCAGCCTTTCGGCTTATAATTTTAACCAACCCAATGTTACTTTTTTTGAGCGTGCTGCTAACCAAAACACCGACTTGCTGCCTATGCGTATGGTGGCTGCTGCCGGGCTGAGGGTATACGACAACGATCGCTTTACGGTATTGCCCAAAATACGTTGGATACAGCAACGCAACAGCAGTCAGGTAAATGTGGGAGTGCTCACCAAGATTCACCCCAAACAAGAAGACCCTCACACCAGCATTGGAGTAGGTGCCTGGTATAGCATTGACAATGCCATGATATTTTCGTTTGAGTATTACACCCCTCATTTTATTTTGGGCTTAAGTTATGATCTCCGCTTTGGTTCTAACCTTGAACTGGGCGAGGGCAATGGTATACCAGAGGTAGCGCTTGCTTTTCGCAAATTGATTGGAGAACCTAAAAGGAAGAAAAGAAAGATTAAGAAATAGTGTGGGCAGGCTAAGTTTCAAGCTATGAGTAGCAAGTATACAACTTGGCACTTGTGGCTCGAAGCTTATCGCTCTTGAATAAATTCACCCAATCTCCTCCCCGTTTACACTTTATTTTTTAACTTCGTCCTCGTTTGAAATTCATATATTCCTATGCTCAAAAGGTTATTAATCATAGTTATGGCAAGCACACTATGGGCTTGCGACCGCTACGTGCGTGAAAACGACACGGTGTACGATGTACCAGATACTGACAACTATCTTTCGGGGGCAAGTTTCAGGGCGCTGAACGATGCCATTGAAAACTACCCCAAAAGTGCCGAGAATTATTATAAAAGGGCGTTGTTTCATTACCGTAAGGACAACTATGACAAAACTTTTGACGATGTGCAAAGTGCCATCAAAGCAGATAATCAACAAGCCAAGTATTACTTTTTACTGTCTCAGGTATACCGCCAAAACAAGGAGTTTAAAAAAGCGCTTTCGGCTATTTTGCACGCCCGCAAGTTAGCCCCCAAAAACCCTGAAACACTCATTCAATCGGGCGAACTTTTACTCATCAATCAAAAGTTTGATGCTTCGGGCAAAACACTGAACCTTGCCACGCAAATGCTGCCCAAAGACCCTCGCATCGACTTTATCAAGGGTAACCTTGCTCTAGAAAAACAAGATACCGCAAATGCCAAGCGTTTTTTGTTTCGTGCCATTCGCAAACGTCCCGATTATGCCAATGCTTATAACAGCCTGGCTACTTTGTTTAATCGGTATGACATGCCCAAAACAGCCATTAAGTATGCCAGCAAGGGATTGGAATATGAGCCAGAACACGATTATTTAAATTACAATAAAGCAGAGGCTTATCGCCAAAGACGCAAGGTGGATAGTGCCCGTGTTTTTTATAAAAAAACCTACCAGACAAATCCCGAAATATACCAGGCAAGTTATTACCTGGGGCGTTACACTTTCGACCTGGGCAAATACAAAGAGGCACAAGAGTATTTAGAAAACACCTTAAAGTATAACCGTAAGTTTGAACGTACCCACTACTACCTGGGGCTGTGCTACACTTATCAAAACCTTGACCAAAAGGCATTGAAAACCCTCAAAACAGCCATGGAGCAAGACCCTAATCATATTGCTTCGCGTGATGCTTATTGGGGTATTCGTAATAAAATAAAATTAGAAGAGCTCCGTCGCCGTGAAGATTCTATCAGGCAGGCATACTATGAGCAAGAACAAGAATATTTGCGTAAGCTGCGAGAAAAGGAGAAGAAGCGCCAGGAGGCTTACAAAAAAATGTTGCAGGAGCAACAGGAAAGAGTCAAAAAGCAACAAGAAGAATATCAGCGTAAGCTTAAGGAACAACAAGACCGAATAAAAAAACAGCAAGAGGAATATCGACGCAAACTGAAAGAACAACAAGAACAGATCAAAAAACGCCAACAAGAGTACTTACGAAAGCTAAAAGAGCAACAAGAAAAGAAGAAAAATGGGGGTGAGTAAGTATTTTTTATAGTTTGCAAAGTGAGCATCAGCAATTACTAATTGCTGGCTAAAATCACTATAACTTTAACCCAACCCACAAAATATCATCGCGCTGTTCGGTGTCTTGCATGTGTTGTTGCAATGCTTGGGCAAGATGCTGCTTTTGTACTGGAAGCGCCAAGTGGGAGTTTTGCAATAACACCTTTTTGAGCTGTGCACTGCTAAATTTACGGCGTTGCTCATTGTTTTGGTCAAGCAAACCATCAGACCCCAGATAAAGCAAGCTATGTGGAGGCAATTCAATACGATGTGTTTGGTAAGGTTTTTTGCCTTTAGGCTGAAAGCCCCCTACCGACCTTCGAGTGCCTGTAATTTCGTGTAAGGTATGTTGTGGCGGACTAATGTACCATAAGTTGCTTTTGGCTCCGGCAAATATGACCTCAGTAGCTTGTTTGGGCAATGAAGTAAACGTCACCACTGCGGCATCCATGCCTCCTTCGTAGCCCTTAGAGGCTTCTTGTTGCTGAAAAACCATTTGTACCTCACGATTAAGCGCATCGAGCACCTTGGTGGGTTGGGTAACGCCATTAATTTTAATGATTTTATCCAGTAAATTATTGCCTATAAAAGTCATAAAAGCCCCTGGTACTCCGTGCCCGGTACAATCGGCCACTACCAACACTTTGGTTTGCTGATAGGTATACAGCCAGTAAAAATCACCCGACACTACATCTTTAGGTCTATTAAACACAAAGTAATCGGCAAAAGCCACTGCCATACTTTCGCTGGGTGGTAACAAAGCTACCTGAATCATTTGTGCTGCTCTGAAGCTTTGCCCTATACGGGTACGATACAGAGACAATTCATCATTTTGCGCAGCAAGCAATTCGTTTCGATTTGCCACTACCTCTTGAGTCATTTTTAGGGCATCATTATTTGTTTGTACCTCTTCGTACGCCAACTGTAACTCTTTGGTTTTTTCTTCTACCTTTTGGGCAAGCAAGTCGTTTTGTTGTTCGACCAAACGCAGGTTTTCAGCCTGCACTACTTCTTTCTCTTTTTTGAGCAAATTCCATCGGTCGCCCAGTGCCAGGGCAAACAAGAGCGCCTCCAGGCTTACACCAATGTAAATGCTATGGTGAAACAGTTGATGAGAAGGCAAAACGCCCTCAAGCGCCAAGATATGGATAAATACACTAGAGATGGCAAAGAACCAACCCATTACATAAAAACGGGCATTTTTGAACCCCTGGTACCACATATATACACCTGCTCCCAACAAACTGCACATATATACCATAAGTATTAATTGATAAGGCATCACCGTATGCACAAAGTGTGGATAGCGGAATAAATTGAGTAATGGAAATATGCCCGAAAGGAGTATTGTAATTGCTTGTATCCAGCGAGACAAACGGGGGGCGATGATTGACAACTGAAGGTAGTGTATAACAAACAAACTGATAACAATAAATATAGGGTTGCTCCACACATAAAAATATTGCCACCAAAAGCTCCCATAAAACAACGCATAGCCATTGTTGAAGGGAACATTGACAAAAGAGTAAAGCAAATAAACTACATAGATGAGGTATATCTTGTCTTTAGTAGAGTAAAAAAGCATCAGGTTGTACAACGCAAGGGACAAAATAACGCCTAAAAAGCCTGCCAGGATATAGTCATACACTTTTATGTGTTTGTGCAATGCCTGAAGGGTACCTGCTTGAAATACGTGGTAATGGGTAAAATCACCTGCTTTGCGCAAATAGTAGGTTTGCACTGAGTCAGACTTAGACAAGGGCACATAATAAAAATTAGAGGCTACTAACTTATTTTCTTTTGGGCGCAACACCCCTAACTTGATGGGCGAGGCATACTTACCCTTAGCGTTGGGGCGATAAAAGTCGATATAATAAGCAAATGAGTCACCCGTTTCCAACCAAAGATCTTGTCCGGTTTTGTTTTGCAATATAAACTTAAACCAAAGCACCGACTGGCTGGGCTGTTGATTAAAAATATCTTTGTTGAGAGGTTTAAACTGTCGTTGTACCTTGGGTTGCCCGATGTCTTCTAAGCTGAGCTGTGCGGTGGTATCTTCATAATACAATACCTGCTTGCCAATCAACTGCATTTGTTGGGTTTGGGTAATTACAATGGTAGATTGCCCATAAGTGGTGTATAGCCCCAGCCATAACAATAACACCAGGGTTGAGCTAAAACAATAGTCCTTTGATTTATTTTTCAGAAACAACATCGTAAGTTGTATAATAATGATGGGTAAGCCTCACTTGAACAAACTCTTATTTGCTTTAAACGGGTAAGAAAGGTAAAGGTAACAGCTAGGACCAAATTATAATGTTTCAAAAACACCAATGTAGCACACAAGCTCAACACCTAAATGCTCACTTTAAACACTCAATATGTAAACGCTTATATAAACTTCAATAATGTATTTAATCAATGTTGAGCCATTTTATAAGCAAATCTTCGATCATTGTCTGGGCAATGGGCTTGCTCAAATAATCGTCCATTCCCGAAGCTAAACATCTTTCCTTTTCACCCGCCGAAGTATTGGCGGTAAGCGCAATAATTTTGGTTGGATGAGAAAAATCCTGCTCCAATCGCCTTATTTCTTTGCAAGCCTCATGCCCATTCATCACAGGCATTTGTATGTCCATAAAAATAAGGTCAGGCGCTTCAGTTTGGTACTGTGCTACTGCTTCGGCTCCGTTGAGGGCTTCTTTGATCGTAGCATTGGGCAGAATACGTTCCAAAATACTTTGTGTGAGGATAGCATTAATCTCATTATCTTCTACGATCAACACTTTGTAAGCCTTTTGGTTCGCATAATTTTCTACACGTCGAGTATGCGCCAGTTTATGCAAGGCACTGTATAACTGCTGCCAGTGGGTAGGTTTTACCAGGCTTTGCCCTACCCCATACTCGTCGCATTGTTGTTGAATAGCTTCACTATTGCCCACACTGCTTAACAGTATAATTTCTTGTTGCGCACGTAGTATTCTTAAGTCCTCTCTAATTTTTTTGATGCATTGCAAACCATCCATAAAAGGCATTTGGTAATCAATCAAAATAACATCATACCGTTGCCCTTGGGTAAGCTTTTGCAAAAGCTCTATGCCATTTTTGGCCAACGACACCTCCAGGCCTTGTCGATGGATCAATTCACGCATTACCTGACGGCTTTTTTCATTATCATCTACCACCATCACTTTCTTTATTGTGGTAAGGTCAGTCCATTTGCTATCCTGACTGTCTGGCTCATACTTAAAGCACACATCAAAATAAAAAATACTACCTTCGCCTGGTACACTTTTCAGCTTTAGCCTGCTTTCCATGAGCTTCAGTAGTTTGTTGGTAATAGTAAGTCCCAGTCCAGTGCCACCAAATTTACGCGTAGTTGAAGCATCTTCCTGAGAAAAAGCTTCTAACACTTTGCTTTGTTTTTCGGGAGCAATGCCCACCCCTGTATCTTTAACCGAAAACCGAAAAATAGCTTCATTGTCTGGCAGTTGCTTAAGTAGCTCTACCTTAAGTACTACCTCTCCTGCCTCTGTAAATTTTACTGCATTAGACATCAGGTTGGTCAATATCTGTTTAAACCGTACATCATCTGCGTATATAAATTGAGGCAAATCATCGGACAGGTCTAACAACAGCTCCAGTTTTTTTTGGTATACAGTATATTTTACTACTGATACTACTTGGTTAATCAGGTGCATCAGGTCGGTTTGGGTAATAGAAATTTCCATTTTGCCTGCCTCTATTTTAGAAAAGTCCAAAATATCGGTAATAATGTCAAGCAGGGTGTGGGCTGACTGGTGCACCGTTTTGAGGTACTCTTTTTGTGACTCATTCAGTGAGGTTTCGAGCAACAAGTCCACAAAACCAATCACTCCATTGAGCGGAGTCCTTATTTCGTGGCTCATATTGGCTAAAAACTCTGACTTGGCTTTACTGGCTTGTTTAGCTTTTGCTTCGGCTTCTTTTATATAAGTAAGGTCTATGCTCAACCCTGTACCAAAAAGAGGGTTTCCACTGTTGTCATACTCTATATAAGCACTGCTTTTCAAATACTTGGTTTTGCCTCCGGGAGTAATCACCCTAAACTCGTTTTCTTGAATAGTGATACCCAAATGAAAAAAGGTAGCTATTTCTTCTTTGAGCCTGTTTCGGTCGTCAGGGTGCACTAATTGCTCAATCCAACTTTGTTTTTCGGTTTTAAACGTCTGGCGGCTTACCCCAAAAATTTCATACATCTTGTCGTCCCAAATAGACTGCTCAGTTTTATAGTTGTGTTCCCATACACCAATAGAGGCCGCTTCATAAGCCAGTTGAAACTTATGGTTGAGCGATTTAAGTTCTTCTTCATTGCGTTTGCGCTCGTCAATATCAAGGCAAGTACCTACTGCCCTGAGCGGAGCTCCGTGTTTAGCCCTCACAAACACCTTTCCTGTATCCAACACCCACTTACCCGATTTAGTCATTAGGCGTTGCTCTTCTCTATAAATAGTAGTTTTACCTTCCAGGTGATCGCTCAGGGCTTGTTCTACTCTGGGCATATCTTCGGGGTGTACCCTTATCTTTTCCCAAGTACTTATGTTGGGAGCAATCTCTTCTGGTGTATAGCCTAAAATTTTAGCCCAACGTTCGTTAAAAATAATTTCTCCAGTTTGAAGGTTCCAATCCCAAGTGCCCAGCCCTGCACTACTCAACGCAAGCTCCAGACGATTTTCGCTTTCCTTTAAATCCTGAAGCATTTGTTTACTTTCCGTAATGTCAAGCTGGGTGCCTTTGATACGCACCAGGTTGCCCGCTGCGTTTGTAAAAGCAGCCCCTTGTAACGATACCCAACAATAAAAGTCATCCTTACGGCGAAGCCTGAAACTCCATTCTATCTTTTGTACTTCACCTGCCATTACCTCCGCTATTTTTGCATTCAAAAGAGGTTGATCATCGGGATGCACCCTACTTGTAAAATCTTCAAATGTATTGAAAACATCTTCTTCTGCATACCCCAACTGCTTTTTCCATTCAGGCGAGTATTCAACAGTGTTGGTGTGCAAGTCCCAATACCACAGCCCTACGTTGCCTGCCTGTACTGCTTCTTTCAAATCTCTGGTAGTGTCGGCAAGCGCCTTTTCCATCGCCTTTCTACCAGTAATGTCCTGAAGATTTGACAAATGTAAGCCCGCTTGAATATTGGGCACCGCATGAAACTCTGTAATACGCCTGGTTCCGTCTTTGCAAATTACCTCATACTCTCCGGTGAGGTATGCCTGGTTAATAAAAGTTTGCCATATCTTCTTACCTTCTGTCTGGTTGGTACCTGGAGTAATGTCCCATACACTCAAATTCAACAACTCTGCTTTGCTATAGCCTAGCAGTTTACAAGCAGCAGGGTTTACATCAACGTAGCGCCCTTCGTCATTTACCAGCAAGATAGCATCCAAGGCATTTTCAAATAAACTTTGATAAATCAAATGACTTTGCTGAAGCTCTTGTTGAATCTTGATATACTCAGTTCTGTCGCGCCCAATCAACATCAATACTTCTTCGCCAGGCAAATGAATAATTTTCCCCAACACTTCTACCAATATAGTCTTCCCTTCTTTGTTTACCCACACTGTATCCAACCTGGCTTCTTCTTTTTCAGCCAACTGTTTAGTCCAGTTTTGTAAGGTCTCATCTCGTACTTCAGCAGCAATAATATCATTTCTGTTAAGTTTTTGAAGCTCTTTTTTGCTATGACCCAACAGTTGCACAGTAGCTTGGTTGGCATCTATTATTTCCCGGCTTACGGGGTTTATCAACATAATGGCATCACTTGCCAGCTCAAACAATGCCTGGTATTTGCCTTGGTGTTCGGTCACCTGTTGTTGGTAATGGTGTAACCTTGTAACATTGTTGGTAATGATGATAATAGAATCAAGTTGGCCATTTTCGTCAAACACGGGCTGGTACACGTTGGTAAAAGTAAAGCCCTTGATTTTCACCTTGTGGCTAAACGACTGCTTACTCTCCAGCAAATGCATTTTGTCTAACAGTGCCTGATACACCATTTCTGGGGCAAAGTCTTTGAGGTGTTTTCCTTTAAATAATTGGGTGCCAAGCGTGTTCTGTTGGTAAGTTTGTCCTTGTGGGTATATCAAACACAGGTTTTTGTCTACAATGGTAATGGCTCCACCAGGGTAATTATTTATCAAGGCTTCGAGCTGGCGATGATAACGCAAAGAGTTGTGGGTAACAGCCAAAGGTTTGTTTACCTCGTGCCCAAAAAAAACTACCTGCTCTTGTTGAGGGGAAACCTCAAATTTCACCTGATGTTCCTGGGCTTGCTTATCAACAAAAACAAACGCTTGTTCAATGTTTGTTTTACCTGATAAAACCTGCTTCAGAGCAGATTGCTCCTGAGCTTGCCAAGCATATATATACGTACCCACCAATTCTTGTTGAGTGTACCCAAACCAAGCCGTCGTTCCTTGATTTACCCACATAATTTCTCCGGTAATACGGGTAACAATTACCGGTAAACGGGTACTATTCGCAATAAAATTGAGCAACTCAGTATTAACAGACGCTGGTATATGCCCCATAATTTAATAATAAGTGAATCGTATATTTTTGATGTAGGTCGACAGGTGTTTTTGTTATGAGCATTGGCACAAAAACGAATATTGATAAAATTAGCAAAAAAAAACTATTTCACAAGGTTTTCCTGAGGTTGGTATTTTCGCAAAAAGTATGTACTTTGACACTACATGCAACTTATCGACAAAGCCACATCTAAAGGAATTATATACCACGTATTTAGAGACGAGGAGGGTTTACTGTTTGTAAAATTTGACAATGGACACCTGTCTGCGGCTACTGGTCGCCCCATTCTCAAACAACTGGGCAAGGGGTCTATCAAGGATGATGGTACCTTTACAGGAATACTCACCATGAAAGACAAACACGGCCACTACCTTGACCCACACGTCAGGGGAAGCTATGTACTTCGTTTGTTGATTGATACTGAAATAAATTCCGGAAAAAACTTTGAGCGTTTCAAATCTACCTGGGTAGCAGGCAGTGGTATCTCCGACAACTTGAACACGTTCAACAAAGGATTAGCGCAAGAACTGAGTGAACCAGAGGCAGCACGCCAAACCTGGACTGGACAATGGCTCAAAAAAAACTATGATTTTGAGCAAGTGCACCATGTCAAAGGACAATATACCTTGGCTCCCAACATAAATGGTACTCCCTGTAGGCACTATACTGAGGTAACTGTAGTTTTTAGCCCTTAGTTTTTGTTTTGTTGTACAATGGCATCGTGGCTGTAATAATGCTTTCGGTAGACCAATGTAAATGCTCCCATCAACAATATAGTGGCAAGCTCCGCCACTGGCTTGGCAGCCCATATCCCATGAATACCCATCACACTAGGTAGGAACCATACAAACAAAAGTACCAAACCAATGCTTCGGGTAACATTCATTGCTATAGCCAACAGGGTTTTGCCTATAGTTTGCAAATACAACGACAACACATTGTTAACTCCCAAACCAACAAATAACCAAAAATAAATGCTAAATGCGGGGTTGGCAAGTTCGTAAAAGGCGGACGACGCATTGCCCGAAAATAAGTGTAACAATGGTTGACTGGTAAAGCTACCTAACAAGGTGATAAAACACCCTAAACCCAACGCAAACAACATGCAAAACTTAAGAATAGCCAGTACCCGATCGGGCTTACCAGCTCCCACATTAAAAGAGATAATGGGCTGCATGGCTATGAATACTGCTACCAGAAACCTGAAAAATATAAAACTGAGGTAATTGATTACCCCAAAAGCAGCTACGGCAAGTTTGCCATAACCAATCAAACTTTGGTTAACAATAATAAAGCCTACCGCAAAGGCAATTTCTGAAGCAAAAGAGGGAAGCCCCAACAAAAAAAACTGTTGCCATTCGCCCAACCTGAAACGCAAGCGAAACCCCTGAAAATGTAGGTTTTTTTTACCTTTTGCTATGTAAAAGCCAATATAAAGCAATGCTATCAATAGTGATATTCCGGTAGCAATAGACGCCCCGGCAACTCCCCAGTTAAATACCATCACAAACAACAAGTCGAGTCCAATATTGCACACCGAAGCCAGTAAAGTAGCATTGCGGCTTACCTTCGGTGCCTGATCGTTGTTGGTAAAGCCACCCCATAATACCCTCAATAAAAATATGGGTAACCATAACAACGCCCAAAAAGTATAGTCGAGCGTATAAGTAAACACTTTGCCTGATTCGTTGCCTGCCAACAACCTGGTCATCGGCTCAGCAAGCCAAGGGGCACTTAAGGCTACTATTCCTCCCAATACAAGACTAATAGTAGTGGCAAACTGAAAAACCTCCAAGGCTTTGTCTGGGCGACCCAACCCAATATTTTTTGCAAACAAAATGCCTCCCCCTATCATGAGCATCAATACTATAGCAATAAAAATAATAAGTACAGGTGCGTATAATCCAATGGCAGCCACTCCGTCTTTGCCCACTTTTTGTCCAAGTATAAGCCCATCAGCTATTTGGTGAACAGTCACCGAAAGCATAGAAACAACCGCAGGAAAGTAATACGAAAAAAACAACCGACTGACAGGGGTTTTGCTCAGGTCAATGGCTGGTTTTTCAGGGCTCGTATTTTTAAGTTTCAGTGTCATGGTAGCAAATAATGTAGTTTGATGCGTAAAGGGTTTTGATTAAAAAGCTTGCAAAGCAAACAAAGTAACGGTTGATTAACAAATCTGTTTGCTAATTCCAGCGTTTAACACTTAATTTGGTAAATTTGTAAAAGAATAAGCACACTTAAAGTGTCGTGCAGAACTGTTTAAATGATAAAAAATAGAACAAAATGAAAGTAATGAAAAGGGTGTATTTTATCATTGTCACCATGTTGGCAATGAGTGCCTGTGGCAATAGCGGAGAAATTAAAAGCGAAAAAGTATCCATTGAGGGAAACAAAAAAAAGATGGAAGCATTGGCTAAAGAGTTTCCCGCATTTAAGAACATATTGATGTTGGAACTCAAAAAAGCCCAACAAAAAATCAATCAAGCAAACGAGATGAGCAACGGCAAGGAAAAAGCCAGCTTGCTTGCCGAAGCCAACACAATACTTGAAGCGCCTTTTATAGAGAAGCTTTCGAGCATTAAGAAAGAGCTTGCCGCTGTAAAAGAAAAACAAAAAAAAGTGCAAGCAATGCGTTTTAGTGGCAAGCAAAAAGAAATGGCTGCCAAGGTAATGGAAGATGCCAACAATATTGTGGTAGAAGTAAATGGCATAATGAACAAAGGGGTAGCTGGAGTAAACGAAGCCAATGATATTTTGAGTGAGAAATCGGGCAGCTTACGCTCTATATCTGCCGCGCTTTCTCGCTTGATTGATAAAAAATAAGCTATTATCAACATAACATCAAATTTTGATGAACGTGTGATGACCCTTTCGGGCTGTTGCACGTTTTTTTGTGTCATAGGCAAAACAGGAGAGTAAAGTTTTGAAAATACAGGGCTAACCCAACCAGTTATACCTTAAGCTATTAGTAGCTTCATTAACTGTTTTGACAACAGGTATAAGTTCTGTTCAAAACTTTTGTTTAGCCAAACCTTGTATCCCTTTTTTTACGTTTACAGCTAATAATACAGCTTGTATTAATTCAAGAAAGATATCTTCACAAAAATAAACATCAAAATACGACTATGAAAGATTACAATGGAAGAAAGTTGAGTATAGGCGACCAGGTCATATTCCCTTACTTGCCTGTAGATGGTGGCTTTTTAGCGTTGAAACAAGGCACCATTACCAAAGAACACAAAGAAGGTTTTATGGAGGTCAGCTTTGCTCAGGCAACAATGAGCAATGCTGCCAAAAAAAACGATACCCGCGTGGTGTATGTAGCAGATGTAATCAAAGCAAGATAAAAACCTGAGGTAATAAATAGCATAAAAAGAAGGCTACCTATAGTTGCTTTAGGTGAGAATGACATACTCCTATTGGAAAGTCTTCTCTAAACTCCTCCCCCCTGCCTCAGTATAGGCTTGTTCTCAATCGAATAGGGTAAAGTAGGGAATCAATCTACCCTACTTCACCCCTTTTAACTCCGAAGGCAAAATTTAAACATACTCTTATTTTACTTTCTTTACATTTATTATATAACCGTAGGCATTTGAGGGGTTGACAGGGCAGTATTTATTTGGTACAGGCTAAAAGTACGACTACGTTTAGGGGTATAATGGAAGGAAATGTTACGACAGGTAGTAAAACCCACTATATATCGTAAAATATAATCAAGAAATTTTCAAGGGTTTTAAGTCTGAAAAAGAATTTACTTATGTCAAGCTTTTGATAAACAGGCACTTAAGATACGAAAACTAAATAAATAAGGTATTGGCATTTAGTTTGACTTATTAACTAATATTATTACGCAACTCCCCCGTTTTTTGAAGATTGTAGAAAAATCCTCAGCAGGTAAAGAAAAGTCGTTGGATGCTAAGAATCTTATCCCAGTAAACCCATCTTTGTTTTTAAATATTTGTTTGTTTAACAGAACAGGTATTTCCAACAACCAAGTATAAACGTAAATATAATTTGCGCAAAGTTTCAAATGCAATATTCTAACAATGGCGTAATTTGGAATCAAGATATCCTCCTTGTCAAAGCGTTTACTATTATTTTCACATTCCCAAATCAGATGGTATCCTTAAGTGAATTAATGCAGCCTTAAATCAGCAAGATCAAAGTCATCAAGGCAAAACTGCTACTCTAAGTATAATTTTCATTGATAGTCAAGGTATTAAGCTAGTACCTTTTATCAGCGAAGAGAAAGATCGTTTGCGTGGCTAAATTACTTTAGAAGACACTCTAAAGTATAAAAAACAGCAAATAGTGTCGAAGCCCAGATTTTATGGGCTAATTACCAAATTTTACTTCATCGTTTTGAAAAAGCATAAAATTTAATTTTTAAACATACCCTAAACCAATTCCTACACACCAAATAATATTCTAATTCAACCAGTAAACACCACACTTTACACAAATTAACCCGGCTATTACCCAATTAAACCATATATCTATCAAAATAATACTGATTTCAGGTAAAATTGTGATAGAAACAGAGTTTTAACCCTTCTACTTTTGCATTGTACTTTTTTACAAAGAACGACACCTACCTTCTAAATCCAGATTTTGAGAATAAAAATAGTTCCATAATAGAACAAACCAATTAATTAATGATAAACCAATTTACTACTGATTAGTTATTATGAAAAAGTATTTATTTACAATTATAGCCTTATGTATTGCCATTATGCATGCACAGGCTCAGTCTACTACAATTACTGGAAAAGTAACAGACCCTAAAGGTGAGGTAATTCCAGGAGCCACCGTACTGGAAAAAAACACCAACAACGGAACTGCTACCAATACTGACGGAAGTTTTAGTTTGACCTTGCAAAGTGCCAACCCTACGTTGGTGATTTCGGCTATTGGCTTTGCCAAGCAAGAAATTGTAGTAGGAGCACAAACTAAGTTCGATATAAAACTGGCTACAGACGCCGAAGAACTAGATGAGGTGGTAGTAACAGCCTTGGGAGTAAGCAAAGAAAAAGCTACCCTGAGTTATGCTGTACAGAGCATCAAACCATCTGACTTAACTGATGCCCGTGACAACAATGTAATCAACTCACTATCGGGACAAATTGCCGGAGCACAGGTAACAGGTTCATCAGGGGGAGTAGGTTCATCAGCACGAATTATTTTGCGTGGATATACCTCGCTTGCGGGCAACAACCAACCTTTGTTTGTAGTAGATGGAATACCTTATGACAACTCATCGAGCAACGTACAAGGATGGGGCAACGGGGTAGATTACGGTAACGCTGCCGCCGATATTAACCCTGACGATGTAGCCAGTGTATCGGTATTGAAAGGGCCTGCCGCTACTGCTTTGTATGGAGCTCGTGGAGGTAACGGGGTAATCTTGATTACCACCAAGACTGGTAAAGGTAAAAAAGGCATTGGCATTGACTATAACTTTAACCTAGCGCTTGAGCGTCCTTTTGTAACGCCTAAGTTTCAGAACCAATATGGACAAGGTTGGAACGGTCAGTTTGAATGGGTAGATGGTAGTGGTGGAGGAACCGCTGACTGGGCTGACCAAAGCTGGGGACCTAAGTTTGACGGTCAACCAAGAGACCAGTTTCACGGCAAGCAACAACCTTGGGTAGCTGCCCCTAACAACTTCCGTGACTTTTTTGAGACAGGAGTAGCCACTACCCACAATGTAGCCATTACTTCAGGAGGTTTGAAAAACCACATCAGGGTTGGATATACGAGATTTGACCACAAAGGAATGATGCCTAACACTGACTTGTCGCGCGATGTAGTAACTACTAAAGCAGGTTTCAAGTTAACTGACAGACTAAGTGGTTCTTTGACTGCTACATATACTGCTACCAATTCGGGCAACCGCCCAGTAGTGGGGTATGGTAGCTCCAACGGAGGTTACTCTAACCCTACCAACCAATTTATTTGGGGAGGACGCCAGATTGACTTTGCAAAACACCTGAAAGACAACTACGAAAACCCAGATGGTACACAAAAAAACTGGTTGACTTACTATTCTGACAATCCTTATTGGACACTGCATAAAAATACCAACTCATTGAGAAGAGACAGAATAAACGGGGCGGCAACACTTTCCTATGAATTGGCTAAAGGCATTAAACTACGTGGTAGAGTGATGAACGATTTTTACCGTGAAACCCGCAAGCAACGCGTAGCTAAAGGTACTTGGGTACCTCGTGATGAAGGACGAATTTTTCAACAAGGGTACTTTGTTAATGAGATCAATCAAGAGATTGCTCTTTTAGGAAACAAAAACTTATCGCAACGCCTCAATATAAACTTCTTATTGGGTGCCAACCGAATGAATAGTAAGACTGAGTCGAACACCAATAGTGCGCTTGCATTGATTACAGCCAATAACTACTCTTTTGACAACGCTCAAGGTGAAACTCCAATCACTACATTCAATTCTGAACTTGAGATTCAAAGTTTGTTTGCTGATGCAACATTTTTGTTTGATCGCGCCATTAGTGCAGGGTTTTCTTTGCGTAACGACTGGAACTCTACCTTGCCCCAATCCAATCAATCGTTCTTATATTACTCAGCCCGTGGTTCGGTAGTGTTTAGCGAACTATTGTCGGAGCAACTTCCAAAATGGTTTAGCTTTGGAAAAATATTGGTAAACTATGCCACAGCAGGTGCAGGTGGACAACCTTATCAACTGGATCCTATTTATGTGTCTGAAACGAACACCTTCAGAGATGTAAACTTGTTCAGAGTATCTAATGTAATTCCTAACCCTGACCTCAAAAATGAGCTGACTACTACTACTGAAATTGGAGCTGATCTTCAGTTTTTTAACCGACGTGTTGGAATAAATGTAACTTACTACCAGTCTAAAACCGAAAACCAAATCATTTACTTACCAGTTTCACGTGCTTCGGGTTATGGCAGTGCTTTGATCAATGCTGGTCGGCTAGACAACAAAGGGGTAGAAGTGCAACTCTCTGCCACCCCGTTCAAGGCTAAAAAGCCAGGCGATTTTCAGTGGGATATTCAGGTAAACTATGCCCGCAACCAAAACTCGGTAGTATCACTTGATCCTAACGGTCAAATTGAAAGTTTTCAGTTGGGTAGCTTCTTTGGTATCATCGTAGAAGCCCAGCCAGGACAGCCGTTTGGAAGTATCTTAGGACGTTCGCAAAGAAGAGATGACCAGGGACGAGTTATAGTAGACCAAGCCGGAATGCCTTTATTAACTGCTGATTTGGGCGTATTGGGCAACGCCACCCCTGAGTGGACTGGCGGTATTTCTAACACCTTTCGTTTCAAAGGTTTTGACTTTAACTTCTTGATTGACATTCGTCACGGTGGCGATTTATTCTCTGGAACCAACTACTATGGACACGCTGCCGGGCAGTTTGAAGCTACCGGAAACAACCGCGAAGACGGCTTTGTAGTACCTAACAGTGTGACAGAGAGTGGCGAGGTAAACACTACCAAAGTATTGCCACAAGACTACTATGGCAACCTATACGGTAGACACGATGAGTACGTGTATGATGCCAGCTTTATCAAATTACGTTCATTGACCTTAGGCTATACTTTCCCACAAAAATGGGTTAATAATTTGAGACTGCAAAAACTGCGTATTTCATTCTATGGACGTAATTTGTGGTTAATCAAGTCTAACATTCCAAATGTAGACCCCGAAACAGGGTTTAGTGCGAGTGGTGTAAACAATATTGGGTTTGAGTATATCTCTACACCTTCTGCCCGCACGTTAGGAGTTCGTGTAAACGCCAAGTTTTAAGCGATTTTCAAGCTACCAACGACAAGAGCCCTCGCAAGCACTGGCCGTTGGTAGCAAAAATCTTGTAACTAAAAAAGCTCAATTTTACTCAAAAGATTTAACGATAAGAATCAATGAAAATATTTAATAAAAGTGTTTGTCTGATGCTGGTAGTGGCTGCTATGCTATTTGGCTGCACCAACGACTTTGACGAGATCAATAGCAACCCTAACAACCTGACCAAAGCCCCTGCCGAAAACGTATTGGGTAACGTCATCAGACGTGTGGTGGGTACTACCCAGAACACCGCTGGTTTTGGTATTTCGGCACACTGGACACAGCACATTGCTAATTTTGTGTTCCCTGACTCTGATATTTACCGCCCTCGTGACTCCAACGTGGGCAGTGTATGGAGCGAGTTGTATTCGCGGGTATTAATCAATGCCCAGATTTTAATTGACGATGCCAAAAAAGATAGCCGTCCCAATATGCAAGCTATTGCTACAGTATTGAGGGTATATGCTTTTCAAACTGCCACTGATTTGTGGGGAGATGTTCCTTACTCTAAGGCTTTGCAAGGGTTTGATAGCGAAACTGGGCAGGTAGGTACGTTGAACCCAGCCTATGACAAGCAACAAGACATTTATACTGGACTTATTGCTGAACTCAAGGCAGCAAATGCTTTATTTGATGCGTCTACTGACCCTATTACTAAAGGTGATTTTTTGTATGGAGGCAACATAGCTCAGTGGAAAAAGTTTTGTAATTCATTGTTGCTGAGACTATACATCAGAATCTCTAAGGCTGACCCTGCCACTGCTCAAACAGGCATTGCCGAGGTATTGAGCAATCCTACTCAATTCCCAATTTTTGACAGCAACAGCGATGACGCTCAAATGGCTTATGTAGATGAATCTGGACAACGTAACCCTTTGATACAAGGCTACAACTCAAACATCAATGGAGGACCAAGTAAAACCCTCATTGACTATTTGGTAGCACGTAACGACCCTCGCTTGGCGATATATGCCAACCCCACTAAAGAAAGTAAGGATGCAGGTACCCCTGAATATGTGGGACAACCTAGTGGTGGTGACCTATTGGCACAATCAAAAGTTTCGCTATTGGGCGATGCTTTTGTAGGCAACTTAGCGAGTCCTTTGTACTTGCAAACCTATGCTGAGGTGTTGTTTATCATTGCCGAAGCTGCCAACAATGGCTGGAACACAGGAAGCTGGACTGCTAAGCAAGCTTACGAAGAGGCCATTACTCAGAGTGTTGCCAAACATTCGGGTACCTTGGGTACATACCTGACCGAAGCCAATGTTAATTTTGATAATGCTGCTACGACCGAAGCCAAGGCACAATTGATTGCCGAGCAAAAGTGGGTAGCCCTGTTTATGCAAGGTAATGAGGCGTACGCTGAACAACGAAGAACCGATTTTCCGGCTTTGACTGAAGTTCCCAAGTCAGCATTTCCGGGCAAAGGTCTTCCGGTAAGACTATTTTTCCCATCGAGCGAGGCGGCCGTTAATACGGCAAATGTAAACCAGGCAACCACTGGTGTGGTAGACGGTTTATTTGGCGTCAAACTATGGTGGGACGTGCAATGATTATGTGTAATTAATTTGAGAAAGGGACAGGCATTTTGCTTGTCCCTTTTTTTGGCTTTAGCCAATTGCTTGCTTAAATACAATAGTCCATAGTATTTAGTCGGTAGTCCATAGCTGATTCGAGTAAATGTTTACCTTGTTAAATACTGTAAATCGAACTTGTGAGCTCAACGAAATTAATCAGTATTTTACTATTAAGACTGTATACTCACTTTATTTTTAAAAGGGTTTCAGTTTTAGCCTACACCAACCAGTTAAATAGTTTTTAAATTCATCAATGACTGATTACCAGCAACCAACTTTCACCAAAAGGTAACTTCTCAATAGCCATAAGAAATTAATAATCAATACTTTATAACAAGTGGAACTCATTACGTAAACCTTTTTTAAATCAGTGTTTTTTTTATAACATTGATTACCAGATGTTTATAAAAAATGGATTTAACAAATTCTCTAAAAAGAGAATAAATACGCTGTTGTAAATACTTGATAGACAGTTAAATAACACGTATTGAGAAGTTACACCAAAAGTACTGCGGAGTATTGTTAAATATTGACGTGTCTGTGATCTGGAAAAAATAAGATGTGCCAATTCAAGAAAATATATTGTTCTCAGACGATTCAAAAAAAACGGTGCATAGCCAAAGCTATGAAGCTTTTTTTTTGAGAAGAATGAGGGCAATAGATACACTTTAATGGCTCAAATTATTTATAAAAGATCACCTAATAAAATGATTTAAGCTAATGAATGTGTATTCATTTCGATGACCGCCTCCTCAATGCATGCATAAGTACTCCAGCAATGGCATTGGCTATTTGATGATCAAACACTTCATCGAGCCAGCAAAATTCTCCAGCTGGGTTCACCTCCAAAAATACATACTGACCTTCAGGGGTTCTAATCAAATCTATTGCACCATAATTGAGCTTAAAAAAATCCATCAACTTCAATAAGCAAAGGCGTACACTGTCAGGCAAGTGATAGGGTGTGATTTTGCCCAGTAGTTGTCTATCTTTGCGCCAATCGGTGCGCCCACTGACAGACTGCTGCGAAGGTATTTTGCCGCAAAAAACCTGCTCACCTACAACTACCACTCTTAGCTCGTATGCTTTAGGAATATACTCTTGAAATGTCATAGGCGACCACTCCAAGCCTTCCATATTGCGCAGGTCTTGAGGTTGCCATTTGTGGCTATACACCTGATATTCCTCTCCATTGTTTTCACAAATACTAAAAGAGTGCTGCATCTTAGAAATGACTGATTCATAGTTTTGGGCAAAAGCCCTCACCTCACTTACCGAATTGGTTACCAAAGTAGCAGGCACACTCAACCCTACTTTTTGGGCAATCTTTAATTGTAGTTGCTTATTTTCGGCATACCTGATATGCGTAACCGGGTCTAGCACAAACCTTTGTTTGCCCCAACTACCCAAGATTTGTTGCAAAGCAGTCTCTGCTTCGGCTACCGCCAAAGCCCGGTGTACTGTAGTCATAGCTACAGGCAAGGTACGCCCTACCTGCATTCGTCTGTACCACACAGCATCAAAATTGGTAAGCTCTAGTTCATGCCCTTGGTAGATGAACTTAAGCCGTTCCTGATGGTTTACATAGGTACTCACAAGCTGAATATGAGCAGGGTAAAGGTCGCTGTCGAACCGCAACACCGTAGCTCCTTGCTGCTGTAAAGCACAAATTACATAGTGTATACCTTGCGTGTCTTGTTGATGAGTAATAATAAGAACTTTCATAACTGACTGATCACTGAAAAAAATAATTGTAGTTGTTTGAAGTATATCAGCAAAATTAAACAACTTATTTCAAAAAAATATTTCAAAATATAACCATATACTCCAAACAACTAATAATCAAATCATTAAACACTCAATATTGGTTAAATAATTTAAACCTATAAGGTTTAAGTTGTATAACACATACAATTTTATCACAAAAAAATGGGTTATGGTTATAGAAAAAATGTTAAAATACAACATACATTGACTTGCTTATCCAGTAGGTCAAAAATTAAGTGTCATTCTTAAAATTTATGAGCTATGCATAATTTATCTATCCCAAACTATGTCTTGCTTGGCAAGACAGGAGAAGGAGGCTTTGGGGTTATCTACAAAGCCAAGCACATCAACACAGGACAGTTGGTGGCGATCAAATTACAAAAAAAACGCCCCTTATTACACACTCAACACCACTTGACATACGAAACCCAACTTTGTGCCCAAATAGATCATCCACACATTGTAAAGTTGCTTGACCAAGGGTGTACCCCTGATAAAAAACCCTTTGCTGTATTTGAATATGTGGCAGGGGAAACCCTCAAAGAAAGAATCCTCAAAAACAACAGATTAACCATCACAGAGACTTATCACTTGATGGGGCAATTGCTCGATGCATTGGTATGTATACACAGCCTGCATATAGTGCACCGTGACCTTAAACCACAAAACATCATGGTTAGCCACACCGGGGCAGTACCTCACATCAAACTACTTGATTTTGGTGCTGCTACTTTTACCTTGCAACCCACTGGCATTGATACCAAAACGATGGCAGGCACCCCTGCCTATAGTGCTCCCGAACAACTTCAGGGAACACCGCCTACTGTAAAGCTCGACTTGTATGCCTGGGGACTTATTTTTTTAGAGTGCCTCAAGGGAGCCCCTATTGTAAAGGGTAATGCCACCGAAGCTATGCGCCAACAACTCAGCCCTCAGGCTGTGTCGTTGCCTAAGATATTGCACCACCACCCATTGGGCAACTTGCTACGCTGGACACTCAAAAAAAAAGCCGGTGCACGCATAGGCAAGACCATTCAATTGTACCGGGCATACACCCTCATTGATGTAAACACTTTGCCCGCTCAGGTCAGTTTTGAGCCTACCCACGGCCAACCACAAAACACACAAATAACCCAGCAAAACAGTTTATAAAAGCCGAGACGAATTCCTAATGCCTTAAACATTAAGTAAATGCGCTATTATTTGGGATGAGCTTTGTTTTCTGACTCACTTCAAAAATTGCGCATAGTTCGCTTTCTGAACTCTGATGCATATCGAAACCTTAGCTACCAAGATTTTATAATTCCTTTTTCAACCAATCTACATACAACACTATGGCAATTATTCAGCATATTTTGACTAAAAAAAAGGTGTACCTGCACCACCAACACACATTTGGCAGGAGCTCAGACAATACCACCAAAGTAAACTTACCCGATGTGTCGTACAAACACGCCGATATTTATTGGCACAACCACCACTGGTACCTCAAAGACCATAGCCGCAATGGTACTCTGGTAAATAAACAAAGGGTACACAACAGGGCAATTAAACTTGATAAACACAGCAACATTAAGTTTGGAAAAGAGTTGGCCGCAGAGTGGCATATTGTTGACCTTGAAGCGCCACAAAGCTACCTTAAATCATTTGACTCGTCTGAATATATTGTACTAAACCAGCGTTCCTATGCTTTGCCTAATGAAACGGCACCAGAGGTGTTTTTTTTGCTCGCTGATGGACGCTGGACCTGCAAGGCTGGTGGAAGTATTTTTCAGCCAAACGATTTATATACTTTTGAACTTAACAATCAAAGGTGGGTATTTTTGAGTAACCAACCTGCCTACGAAACAATTGACTATGGACATATCAGACAACAGGCTTGGGTAATCCTCAAGCCAAGCCTCAATCAGGAACGGGTGCATGCCAAAATATTGATCAAAGAAATAGAAATAGATTTGGGTGAGCGTGCTTATAACCAACTATTACTGATGCTGGCGCGCCAGAAATTAACCGATATAGCCACCGGGATTGCCCCTGAAGAGCAAGGTTGGATATGGGTAGAGCAACTAATCGAACAATTGTCTAAAGAAGAGCTACGAGATGTTGACCAATACAATCTCAACATACGCATTTATCGCCTCAAACAACAACTACTTAAGCTCCCCCCTTATGGCAGTCAGTTTATCAACCTAATCGAACGCCGCAAAGGTGAGATAAGACTCAATCATGGGCAAGTCAAAATTGTAGAGTAGCCAATAGTTTATTCAGGCAGAGTTTTATTAACTTTGCCTTTTTAAGAACATATTAGAGTTATTTTACACATATTCTAATAACTAAATATTGATCAAATGAAATTATATCGCCCGGTAGGGCTCAAAGAACTAGAGCTTATCTTGGCAGCCAATGCCAAAGCCTATCCACCACGCCTACAATGGCAACCTATTTTTTACCCTGTGCTCAACTTTGAGTATGCACGCCAAATTGCTACCCGTTGGAACCTGGACGATGAATTGTCGGGTTATGCAGGCTTTGTCACTGCTTTTGATATTAACGATGCATACATAGCACAGTTTGAAGTACAAAATGTGGGGGCGCACTTACACAATGAACTATGGATACCTGCTGAAAGCCTCGCCGAGTTTAACACACACATTCACGGGTACATTCAGGTATTGGCGGCTTATTATGGCGAAAAATATACAGGAAAAATACAGCAAACCTCTGTGATGGCTGGGTTCAATGCTTTTGAACAACTGAACTACATCGCTCAACTGCCCAAAAACGATCAGGCGATAGTTGATGTAATAAAAACAGATGCTGTAGCCATACAAGTAAACTTTGCCTATTGGCAACAAACCAAACAGCATCCCAAAACTCTGGCGTGTTTACAAAATGTATGGCAAGCAATGTTTCCCGAAAGGGCATTAGGAGTGCACCAGAAATAAATACGTACTTTTAAATTACATCCTCTTCGATCGGTTGGTGGGAACACGCAACTGAGACATACTTAATAAGGGGTCCTGGGTATATAAAAATCTAAATCTGAAGCAAGTTATTTTCACGAATGTAAGCCACTTGCTTGCCTAGTTTTACCTTATACCATATATCTTTTTTACTCAAAATTTCTACGCGATGCCCCTTCCCCATTTTTGCCTTAAGTTCAGAAGCAGCCGAGGGAGCACTCATCAAAAAAACTTTGTCATTTTTAATGATAGCTTTGGGTTTACTCTCTGTAAAATTGAATAAAATAAATACCGCAATAAGAGCAATAAAAAAAGTAACTCCGTGCCTACTGGAGATCTGGCGTTGTTTCTTGAGACGATAAATAAACGACCCGAAAATACTTCCAAAAATAAGTACTACTAACAAATTGAAATAAAAATAGTACTTATGAAAGATCGCTTTTACATAGTCGAAGTCAGAATATTCATAGCCTTGTAACTGTTGACTTTTGGCTATTTTTTCCATGCGCAACAAAGTCTCATTGCTGGGCGCGTACTCGTAATGTAAACTCAGGTAATACAGGGTTTGGGTATAATCACCTAAACCCTCGTTTATAAACGCCATTTTAAGCAACATGCTAGGCGAAGCTTTACCACTTTTGAGAAATATTTTTTCGTATATCTCAAGTGATTCGGTATACTTTTTTTTGGCAAAATACCGGTCGGCTTTTGTCATTTCTGCCTCATTATCAAAGCAGTAGCCCAAATTAACCGTTGCCAGAATGAAGCATATCAGAGTAAACAAGAAATTTTTCTTTGAGAAGTTTTGCATTTTAAAATCCATCACCTAACTTTGCACCGCAATTACGAAAAAAAGCACAGTAAAAGCAAAAAAAATGATTCTTTAGCTCAGTTGGTAGAGCATCTCCCTTTTAAGGAGAGGGTCCTGGGTTCGAGCCCCAGAGGAATCACCAATTTAACCAAATAATGCGACTCTTTGTAATAGTTGATTACAAAGATTTTTTTTTCTCTATTGATTTTCATTTTACAAAGTGTTGATTCTTTAGCTCAGTTGGTAGAGCATCTCCCTTTTAAGGAGAGGGTCCTGGGTTCGAGCCCCAGAGGAATCACCAAAATATACCCCACTTGCAAAAGAAGCAAGTGTTTTTTTCTTGACTAAAATGATTCTTTAGCTCAGTTGGTAGAGCATCTCCCTTTTAAGGAGAGGGTCCTGGGTTCGAGCCCCAGAGGAATCACCAAAATATACCCCACTTGCAAAAGAAGCAAGTGTTTTTTTCTTGACTAAAATGATTCTTTAGCTCAGTTGGTAGAGCATCTCCCTTTTAAGGAGAGGGTCCTGGGTTCGAGCCCCAGAGGAATCACCAAAATATACCCCACTTGCAAAAGAAGCAAGTGTTTTTTGCTTGACTAGAATGATTCTTTAGCTCAGTTGGTAGAGCATCTCCCTTTTAAGGAGAGGGTCCTGGGTTCGAGCCCCAGAGGAATCACCAAAATATAACCCACTTGTAAAAGAAGCAAGTGTTTTTTGCTTGACTAGAATGATTCTTTAGCTCAGTTGGTAGAGCATCTCCCTTTTAAGGAGAGGGTCCTGGGTTCGAGCCCCAGAGGAATCACCAAAATATAACCTACTTGCAAAAGAAGCAAGTGTTTTTTTCTTGACCAGAATGATTCTTTAGCTCAGTTGGTAGAGCATCTCCCTTTTAAGGAGAGGGTCCTGGGTTCGAGCCCCAGAGGAATCACCAAAATATAACCCACTTGTAAAAGAAGCAAGTGTTTTTTTCTTGACCATAATGATTCTTTAGCTCAGTTGGTAGAGCATCTCCCTTTTAAGGAGAGGGTCCTGGGTTCGAGCCCCAGAGGAATCACCACCTAAAAACCCCAATATCGCCTCAGGTATTGGGGTTTTGTTGTTTTGCTGGCTACTAACTTATCTTTCAAAAACTACCCTTTTTCCCATTTTTGGAAGTTTTTAAAATGTTGTTTTGCATAAAACCATACATCTATGCGTCGTTCTTCCTAAAAAAAACTATTTTCTGCCCAAAATATTCACGAACTTATATTTTGTATAATGAACTACACATTTTTTGATCCTCCTGCTGATTACAACAATCCACGTGCTGCTACAATTATCTCAGGCGATGAGTCTAAAACCTATACTCATACCACATATTTGCTTATAAAAGAGGCGCTTTATGAAATTAAGTTTAAACAACCTTGTGGTCCTTTCAAAAAAGCACTCTTGCAAGACAATATCTTAGCTGTAGGGCACCAATGCAACTTTTACTTGTTTGACATTGCCCGCCAACAACACATTTTAACCTTGCCACTCAATCAATACTTTGGCAACATTTACCAGAAAAACGGGCTGTTTTATATCACCGATAGCTCAGGAGTACATTGTGTAAGCCCACAGGGAGACGTGCATTGGCACAATGGGGAACTAGGTACAGACGGGGTAATGATTCATGAGTTTCAAGGCGAGAAAGTGTATGGTTCCGGAGAGTGGTCACCCCCTAGTGGTTGGGAAGATTTTGTGCTAGAGCTTGCTACTGGTAAACCTGTCAAATAAGCGTTTGTATGTCCAGTACTTGGTTGTTTAAAATATTGTGCTTCCTTTTTTTATTGGCTTGGTTGGTGATACTCAGTGGCGACTTTTACTTTAAAGAGAAGTTTCGTTCCTACACAAACAGTTCATCAACCAGGCCTCTGATCATTGCCCACCGTGGGGCATCGGGCGAAGCTCCTGAAAACACTTTGGCTGCCATAGAGTTGGCGCTCAAACAAAAAGCTGACATGATAGAAGTAGATGTGTTTTTATCTAAAGATGAGCATATAGTAGTCATACACGATGCCAGCGTAAACCGCACCACTAATGGCCAAGGCAAGGTAGCAGCACTCACCTTGGCTCAACTAAAAAAGCTTGATGCAGGCAGTTGGTTTGACGCTGCGTTTGTGGGCGAAAAAATACCCACCCTTACCGAGGTACTTACCGCAGTACAAGGCAAAGCGCAGCTTCTGATAGAGGTAAAACAAAGTGGCAGAGGCATTGCCCGTAAGATAAATACGCTGATAACCCAACACCAAGCCAATGACTGGTGCATTGTACAATCGTTCGATACACAGGTGATTGAAAACTTGCACAAGCTTAAATCTCCCTTGCGTAAACATCAACTAGTGGTGGGCAACCTGCCCTTATTTATACCTTATCACGTTAACAAAAGGCTGAGCAGTGGCAGTCTATATCAATACACAAATGTGCAGTCAGTGAACCCCATGTATTGGTTTACCACCCAGCAGGTAATTGAAAAACTACATGCGCAAAATCAACAAGTAATCGTATGGACAGTAAATCAACCCAAAGATATGCGTCGACTGATGAATATGGGGGTAGACGGTATTATTACCAATTATCCGGGTAAAGCAAGGCAGGTGTGTACTAAAAGGGGGCTGCATTATTTAATTGCAAGCACTCTACTGTGTTACGTTCAACGCCTAAGTGAGACAATAGAGTGCTTGATAAGAAAACATGGCAATGTTTTGGACAAAAGCTAAGAAGCTCGGATAGCAATTACAGGATTGAGGCGGGATGCCATTAACGCAGGAATGATCCCGGCAAAAGTACCTACAATAGATGATACACTCAAACCTAAAATGATGTTACCCGCAGTGAGTGTCATGTGGATACTACCCAAAGGAATAAAAGTGATCAGGTATACCAACAAAAGCCCCAATGCCCCACCAATCATACTTAGAAAAACGGCTTCGAACAAAAACTGGAAGAGTATAAAATAGGTTTTGGCGCCTAAAGATTTTTGAATCCCTATAATATTGGTGCGCTCTTTTACCGAAACAAACATAATATTGGCGATACCAAAGGCTCCTACCAAAATAGAGAACCCGCCAATGATCCACCCGGCAAAATGCAACACACTAAACAACGAAGATACTGCATCGGCAAATGCCTCGGTACGATTTAAGGCAAAGTTATCCTCCTGATAAGGTTTGAGTCCTCTCTTGGTGCGTAAGACGCCCCTTACGTTGCTTTCAAGCTTGAGCAAGCCTTCGTCATTGTCTTTTCCCTTGAGGGCAATGGTGGGCTCAATGCCTTTGCGTCCTACCAGGTACAATTTACCAAAAGAACCATAAGGTATAATGATTTGCTCGTCACGCGAGGTAGAGCCAAAAATGCTACTTCCCTCCTTTTTCATCACCCCTACTACTTGAAAGGGGCGTCCCTTTACTTTTATTTTTTTACCAATAGGATCTTCACTGGTAAATAACGTCTCGGCAATGGTGGCACCTATCAACGCCACATTATTGGCTCTGTTTACCTCTTGTCGAGAGAAATAGCGCCCATTGTCTACCGGAATCTCTGACACTTCAGAATAACGAAAAGACACCCCACGTACATTGACTGCCGTAAGGCTATTGCTGCGGTATTTGATGGTATTGCCTCCCCTGCCTGCAATGAGTGCAATGGCTTGGGCTTCCTGAAGGTTTTTTTCCAAATAGCGAAATTCATCTACAGTATTGGAAGGACGACGAAAATAACGCCACCAGGGATAGGCTCCACCGCCAAATTGCCAGGGAAATTTTTGAATATACATTACATTGTCGCCTATAAACGACATATCGTCTCTTATTTTTCGCTCTAAGGCATCTACTACCGTGAAAACAGTGATAATGGCAAAAATACCAATGCTTACTCCTAATAGAGAGAGCGTGGTACGGAGGAGATTAGATCGGAGGGCTTGTAAGGCAAAGCTGAAACTTTCCAGAATCAACCTGAAAAATAGCATCAATCTCATAATTTAATGGTCACATGGTTATATTTATAATTCCAAATATAAGTATCTTTTCAAACATTTGTGTATGTTTGCATATTTATTTAAATAAGATGTTCAGGAGTTAAAATATTTAAGCCTTTTTATGAAACTGTCAGAGTTTAAATTTGACTTTCCCACTGATTTACTGGCTTTGCATCCGACGGATAACCGCGATGAGTCACGTTTAATGGTCATACACCGTGATTCTGGTAAGATAGAACACAAGGTTTTCAAAGACATTGTGGACTACTTTGATGAGGGAGATGTATTTGTAGTGAATGATACCAAAGTTTTTCCGGCTCGCCTATTTGGTAGCAAAGAAAAAACCGGCGCACAGATTGAAGTATTTCTGTTGAGAGAACTCAACCAGGAAGCCCATTTGTGGGATGTATTGGTAGACCCCGCCCGTAAAATAAGGGTAGGCAATAAGCTGTTTTTTGGCAATGGCGAATTGGTGGCAGAAGTGATAGATAATACTACTTCACGCGGACGAACTATTCGTTTTTTGACTGATCGTTCTGACGAAGAGTTTTACCAACTGATTGACGAACTGGGCGAAACCCCACTTCCCAAACATATTTACCAACAACGCAAAACCGATGCCCACGACAGAGAGCGTTTTCAAACGATTTTTGCCGAGCATGTAGGGGCGGTAGCTGCACCCACTGCTGGTTTGCACTTTACCAAGCAATTGATTAAACGTTTGGAACTGAAAGGCATAGATATGACCCCAGTTACCTTACACATAGGCTTGGGTACCTTCAGAGATGTAGATGTAGAAGACCTCACCAAACACAAAGCCGATTCAGAAAACTTTAGTGTACCTGCCAACACTACCGACAAGGTGAATGATGCTTTGGCAAACAAAAAGCGAGTATGTGCTATAGGTACTACAGTGGTAAAAGCCCTGGAATCGTCGGTATCTGCCAATAGTTTGCTGAAAGAAAACGCAGGATGGTCTGATAAGTTTATTTTCCCGCCTTATGAGTTTAAAATTCCTAATGCATTGGTGACTAACTTCCACTTACCAGAATCTACTTTATTGATGACAGCCTGCGCCTTTGGCGGCTATGAGCTGATCATGGATGCTTATCAGGTAGCCGTAAAAGAAAAATATCGTTTCTTTAGCTATGGTGATGCCATGTTGATTTTGTAAGATTTTTCATGCGTGGGAGTGATAACTAATAATAATCAATTTGATTATTAAAAATTCGTTGTCTTTCCTAAAAATAAAAAAAGCAGTTTCAGTAATGAGGCTGCTTTTTTTAGCTTAAGTAGTACCTATAAAAAACACCTATCGGCAACTTTTTTAGCTATGAGCCGTTCGGTCATTATTAATACAGCCAGTTTAGACAAGCTTTTACCTTATTTTAACCGCGGCTTGCCCAAAATAAAAGCGTTTTTTAGTGAGTATTTAGGCACCTGTTCAACCTAGAGGTAAGAGGTCTTTAGCAAAGTTTGTAAGAAATATGACTTTGTGATAATGCTGGCTTATTGATATTTGGAATACTGCTTGGTACAGTATATTTTGTATTATAACTGACAAATGTTCACCAACTTTTCTATCTCATGGAAGTATTATATATCCCTGACGAAAGCCTCCTCCAAGCCCTGCAAGAACACACCTCCGATACAGTGATTCCCGAAAAGCTAGCTTATATTACCGAACTGGAATGGAACTATGACCGTCCCGATGCCCATCTTATTGGATGGGATAAAATAGTAGACTTATCAGGGCTTGAGCTTTGTCGCAACCTCAGGGTATTGATGTTGGACGGCAACGCAATCACAGACCTTGCCCCATTGATGGCTTTGAAAAACCTGGAAGAAATGTGGTTGATAGGCAATCCAATACATTCTTTGGAACCCTTACGTAATAAACCCCGGCTCAAACTGTTGGCATTAGCCCATTGTCAAACCATACAAGACCTGCATCCTTTAGCCAACCTGCCTGAACTTACCCACCTCAATATAGCATACACTGGTGTAACTGATATTACCCCTTTGACTCATCTACCACATTTGCTCGACCTCAACTTGTCGGGTTTGTCAATAGACCATACCCACCAAGCCTCACAACGTGCTGCATTGATTGAAATGTTGACGAATGGAGTCAACATAAAAATGGAAGGTATACAACCGCTCGAAAAAGAGGCAAGCCGACGTCTGGAAGACAGTGTAAACCTACCCCAAAATAATTTGATCGAGTTTTTGAGACGTAATAGAGGCTTTAAACTTGCCGACTTCATTACCGAGCATGGAATCGACGGAAGAATGGATACTGGCTTTGGACGCAACGCCGAAAATTTATCTATCTTGCATATAGCCCTGGAGCCCCCCTCAGGCGACTACCACGATGAGTTACAAAACCGACAAGAGGTGGTTAAGCGGCTCATTGACGAAGGTGCCCCCCTTGAATACCGCACCAATTATGGATCTACTCCCTTGGTATATTATTTAATGAACAACCCAGAAGCACGCCTACCTACCGTCAAGCTTTTGATAAATGCAGGGGCAGACATTCACACGCACAACGAAGGTCGGATATCGCCTCTGTCTGCTGCTGCCCAAATTCGCCGCGACGATATTGTCCATTACCTGATAGAAGCTGGTGCCAATATACACGATCCTTTTGTGTTAAAAGCTTTTGTGCAAAGAGGTTTCAACGAATTGGTGATTCGTGCTTTGCAAGAGGGCTACGGCAACAAACAATCTCACAAGTTGGGTAATTTGCTACTAGATGCTATTCTGAAAGATAATTTGCCTATTGCCCGCTTGTTGCTCGACAAGGGAGCCAACCCTAACGGCAACATCCACTACAGTGCTTTTTACAATGTACGCAGTGCCCAGGCAGTAGAGCTGTTGGTAGCTGCCGGGGCAGATATAACCAGGGTAGACGATCGTGGGCAAAACTCGCTGCATAAAATAGCCTGGGGACATCACATAGACGCTGCCAGGGCGTTGGTAAAACATGGCTGCCCAGTAATCGCTGACCACAATGGCAACTTGCCTATTCACCTCATTAGTTACCAAGGTTGTAATGCAGCCAAATGCAAGGCAACCGTTCGTTTTTTTGTAGAAGAGCTGGGCATAAATATCAACACACCTAACCAAGCTGGGCAAATCTTGTATGACTTGAATAATCATTATGATTTTGAGGTTTTTTTGACCAGTATGGGAGCCAAAGGTGCTCAAACATAATTTTTACTTTTCGGTTAAAATATCGCCTGCGTTTTTTTATTGAATTTACTTCACTACACGCTGCCTTACACCCTTTGGTTCTCCAAACGAGCCAATGTTGGTCTTTTGACTACAAAGCACAACAAAACCCCTGAAACCTAAGAGGATGTATGAAAAAAATCTACTTGCTTACACGCAATAGGTGGAAATACAGAGAGTACCAACGTTTTTTTGCTTACTACAACATTGAGGTAGTGATGCAAAACGACTTTGAATATTTTGAAGATACCGCCGGGCTTATGACTGCCTATGTGCATTTGTTGCAAAACGACCACAAGGTGTTGAATGTATTGTTTGACGAAACCCAGCTATTCCGCGAAAGCGACCAAAAACCCCTGGGCAATATTGATGCGCAAACCGATGGAATGTTGGTCTACGCGACTACTACTCTCTACTATTTTGGGAAGGATAAAAAAGTGGCTACCATCAGTGCTGCGCCTCACCGGGGAGTAATTGATTATTCGGCAAAAAGCCCGGATAAAAAACGCTATGGCTGGGACGATGTTTTTGTGCTCCGCCCATTGGGTTTGTCGTATCAGCAGCTCAAGCAACGTGGAATGAAAAACCATGGGCGACAAGAAGCATTGGCTAAGTTTGCCCTGCAGTTTTTGTACTATAGCCAAGGCATCGATTTAAACTTCAATGCACTGGAGCAAAAGCAAGCCATTGAGTTTTCGGAAGCTATTTTTAAATTGGTAGCCACCCACCCTTTGATCAACTCACCCACAGTAAAGGCAAATAAACTGACGCATTTGTTTGACTATGCACTTAACAATGGTGGTTTTTTTCGATCGGCAAGAAACCGTCGCCAAAAAAACTACTGGGCGCCTGGCTTAAACGCGGGCATTCCACTGGTGCCTAAAAAAGACGAAGTTCATGAGATTACTTTTTTTGTTCACGACTTGTGCCATTTTGTATTGCCCGATCTGGTATATAGCGGCGAAGATGCCCCGTTGTACGACAAGGTGTATGTCATCTACCGGATGCTCTCTGAGGCATTGACTTTGGTAATAGCCGATATGTGTTTTGTACACGCGCTGGTGCAAGATGGAGTGCCATACGATTTTTCCAAAAGAAAAATTTACCCTTTGTACCAGGCAATTTTGAAAAAACACCCTGATATTTCGCTGAATGAACTATGGGCAGCCAATGTGCAGTATTGTTTGCTGGGCGACGATTCGCACTATAAGTACTTGATTACTAAGGAAGACCGACCAGTGTTGAAAGCTTTTAAAGCAAAGTATGAGACTTTTTTTGTGGGAGATTTTCGTTGGACAAAGCACAACCTGCAATACATGAAAAACAACGCAGGGGTTTTTGCTCATTGGCATACCAGTAATCGTGAAGTATTTGCCCAGCAGGGCTTATGGAGTATTCAGGATTTTACCCACCAAAAACTAGGATTGAACCTTGACACACCACTAAGCAATACCGCGCTGGTACACCAGGTACGCGATGTGGTAGTGCAACATTATTGTCAGGTGATGGAAGGTAATTTTGTATGGACACAAGCCGAAAAATTATCTAACTCTTTTAAGAAATATATGCTGGGGCAAATGCTTATTTTTTATAAAATGGATTTTTTGCCTTATAGCCAGTTTTTGCAAAAAAAATTCAATGATGCTTTGTTGCACCAAAGTTTTGATTTACCCTTCATCAGGCGTTATAGACAAATGTATGCCGATTATTTGGATATGCTGGAAACCGATTATCACCTGATTCATAAAGACGATGTAGAAACTTATAAGGAGGTATACCCTATCTTTGATAGTTTTTATGTGTTTTATGACCGTGCACCAGAGGCAAAGGCATCGCTCAAAAAGATGCTCGATTTTTAGATCACTTGCGAAGGTGGAGATATTCATTTTTTTGACTATATTAAAAGTACAAAATTAGTTTTGTTGCTTTTAATAGTAAGTGTTATCCATTAATGAAGTTTTTTACAGGCATATTGCTTTTTCTGAAATGTATCGTCATTGTACCACCGTTGTTTGCACAAAATACAGCCGTTGATAGCCTTGCACAGTTGCTGGAAGCTTCTCCCAAAGTACCCAAAACACACATCAATCTACTGCTGAAGATAGCCGAAAATAAACTGCACATCAACCATCAAGAGGCGCTTGTATACAGCAAACAAGCACTGGAGCTGAGCCAAAAATATAGCTTGCCACTCAAAACAGCCCAATCTTACAAAATGCTGGGCTTGCTCTACCGACAGAAAAATGACTTTGCTTTGTGCAAGAAAAACTATGAACTTGCCATAGAAGCATTTAAAAAACTGGACAGAATACTAGAAGTAGCCAATATCTATGTATCTATGGGCATCATTCATCGTCGGCAGGCAAATTACACCGAGTCTTTGCGGTTGTTGTTTAAAGGAATGGACGTTTTTGAAGCCACCAACAATGAAACAGGTAAAGCAAGGGTGTATAACTCTATTGCCATTACTTATGGCGAACTAGGGGTATATAGCAAGTCAATGGATTATAACTTTAAGTCCTTGCACATTTATAAAAACAACCATAACCAAGATAAATATGCCTTGGTATTGGGGGATATTGCTTATGGGTATTATAAAAAAAATGATTTTAAACCAGCCCTTAGGCTAAGTCGTGAGTCGGAATTGTTGAGTCGCAAGATAAACAAGCCCATTGCCGAACTTTGGGCAATTGGGATACGGGGGTTGGTATACGAAAAACAGCGCAAATATAAAGAGGCCATCGCCATATTGGAAAAAGTAACGCAGGGCTTTGGGAAAATTAAAGCCCGTTACCTAGAAACTTTATTTAAAACTCACCTGGGCTATGCATTGGCATCGGCCAAACAATACAGCCGCGCCGAAGAAATACTGGCTTTTACTTTGGCTGATGCAAAAAAACGCAAAACGGGCGAGTTATGGGTGTTGTCGCTATTGGGCTTGTACCATATTCATAAAAACCAACAAGAAGCCAACAAAGCGCTTTATTATCAGGGGCGCTATATAGAGGTGCGCGATAGTTTGTATAACCAACACAAAAACCAAGAGTTTTCGAGCATGCAATTGTCGTTTCAAATGGACAAAGAACGAGTGCTGAGTCAACAAATGCTTGCCCAAAAACAATTGGAAATTGATAATAAAAATCTTGCCCTTAAACAGCAAAATACTTTGCTCTATACTTCGGCCATTATAGCTTTGTTATTGATTGTTATCATTGTATATATTTTCCGAAGCAGACAAAGACAAATCAAGTTTAACCAAACTCTGGCAAAACACAACCAGGAGATAAATGAGAGAAAAAAAGAAATTGTACAACAGACAGAAGAACTGCGCGCTACCAATGAGCGTCTACTCAGGCTGGATGAGTTTAAACAACGCATGACGGGTATGATTGTACACGACCTCAAAAACCCTTTGAATGCCATTATTGGGTTGTCGGGCAAGAAATATTCGCCTCAGTTTCAAAAAACCATCCACCAATCGGGCATACGCATGCTACATTTGGTAATGAATATTTTGGATGTGCAACGCTTCGAAGAAGCACAAATACAGTTGAACCTTCAACCACAATTGCTTAAACAGGTTGTGCAACAAGCCCACGAACAGGTAAGTTTGTCGCTGGCCGAAAAAGGCGTTTTGTTTAGACAAGATGTACCCGAAAACTTAACCATAAAAGCAGATGAAGCACTCATTGTGAGGGTGTTTGTCAACTTGTTTAACAACGCCATTAAGTACACACCAGCACAAGGTAAAATTACCGTCACTCTGGAAGATATGCCAGGAAGTAACTTTCAGAAAATATTGGTAAACGATACAGGCAAAGGCATTGCAGCTCATTTTATTGCCCAGGTATTTAATAAATTTAGTCGGCAAACTTCGCCCGCTCAAAGGGTGCACTCTTCGGGGTTGGGGCTTACCTTTTGCAAACAAGTAATAGAAGCCCATACGGGCGAAATAGGGGTACAATCGGAAGAAGGTAAAGGGAGCACATTTTGGTTTACGTTGCCCAAAACTGTCATACCAAACGACTCTTTAATTTATCGGCAAGGATTGGCGGCAGCAACACCCGAGGGTTCCCGGAGAAAAAACGGCGGCTTTAATTTACAGGAAAAAGCGATTTTAATACCTTATGTCCATCAGTTGCAAAAAATGGAAATCTATGAACTTACCGCCATTAAAAATATTTTAGGACAATTGCCCAAAGACAATGAGGCAATACAACAATGGAAAAAAGAGTTGGAGAATACGCTCTACTCTTGGAATGAAGTGCGGTTTAAAGAATTGTTGGCCTTTGTTTAATCAATCGCTGGAGAGCAATTAAACAAACTCAAGTTTACTCACAAAATAAGCATATGTTTTTCAAAGATGAAGCAACGCTTTCTGAACTTGTTTTGGGGGATTTCGCAACCCGCTAAAGCTCGGTGTAACGCATCTAATTCAAAAAATCATCCTAAAACCTCCTGTAAACGACCACTTTAACCGCAGGAGGTTTGCCTCCAAGCTCTGTGAAATAAACAAAACACTTAACCTACTCACTGCCAACGAATTAAATAAAAGATATGCATAAATTTCACCTGATCATCATTTACTGTTTGTGGAGTCTGCTGAACTTTTCACAGGTGGCTTATGCTCAACCCAAAAATGCAAAAGCAGATAGCTTGAACCACTTGCTCAATACCAAACTCAGCGATAAACAACGGGTAGACGTATTGCTCAAATTGATCAATACCTATATTATCAAATATCCCGAAAAGGCATACCAACACTGTAAAAAAGCGCTGGATATTTCGCTGCGAATTGGTTATGACAAAGGAGTTGCCCGCAGTTATGATCGTTTAGGGTTATATTACAAACACGCCAATGACTTCGAGAAGGGGTTGAGCTACCACCTGAAAGGGCTCAAAATATATGAGAAAATGAACGACCAAAGGGGCATTGCCTCCTCGTTGGGTAATATTGGAGTAGTACACAAGAACCTAAAAAATTATGACAAAGCTTTTGAGTACCAACTGAGGGCACTTAAACTCATGAAGGCACTCAAACAAGAAGGCATGGTGGCCAATACGCTCAACAATATAGGGCTGCTTTACCTAAAAACTGATCGATACAAAAAAGCACTGGAGTATTTTAAAGAAACCCTAAAACTAGATCAAAAAACCAATTATGCTTTAGGAATTGGTGGCGACTATAGCAACATTTCGTTGGTGTGGTATTATCTCAAAGACTATGACAAGGCAATTGCGAATGAAAAAAAGGCCCTAAAAATCAGAGAGAAAATTAAACACGCCCAAGGGATGGTGATTTCTTACCATAACATTGGCGATATTTATCTGGAAACCCAACAATATGACCTGGCGCTTGAACATTTCAAAAAATCGTTGGCAAAAGCCAAAAAAATAAAAGCCAAGTTCCACATTGCCAAGGCTTACAATGGGCTATCGAAGGCTTATGAAGCCAGACGCAACTATAAAAAAGCGCTGGAGTTTCATCAAAAGTTCAAAGCGCACAATGACTCAGTGTTTAACCTGGATAAAAACAAACAAGTGGCTAGAATGCAAACCTTGTATGAAACCGAAAAAAAAGAACAGGAAAACAAGATTTTGCGTCAGGAAAGCCAAATGCAGGAAGATGAAATCGCCAAGCAACGGCTCCTCAACCTGCTTGTAAGCATTGCCCTGCTGATTACCCTGGGATTTATTTATATGGTATACAGGCTTTATCGTCAAAAAAAGAAGAGCTTTCAACAGCTACAGCAGCTCAACGAGGAGGTAAATACCCAAAACGAAGTATTGCAACAAAAGCAAGAAGAAATATTACAACAACAAGAAACACTGTCGATGCAAAATGCTGCCATTACTGAGCAAAAAGAAGAAATTGAGCTACAGACAGAGACTCTACAGGCAACCAATAAACAATTGATTGCCCTGGATAAGTTTAAGCAAAGCATGACAGGTATGATTGTGCATGACCTGAAGAACCCCCTCAATACTATTATAGGTTTATCTGAAGGAGAATATTCGCCCCATTTTCAGCAAAACATCAACCAGTCGGGCAAGCAAATGCTCAACCTGGTAATGAATATACTGGACGTACAACGTTTTGAAGAAACCGAGGTACAACTCAACGCTCAACCTCACCTCCTAAAAAAACTCGTACAAACCGCTCACCAAAGGGTAAACTTATTGCTTGCCGACAAAGGAGTGGTGTTTGAGTCTGATATTCCCCAAGAGCTGACCCTCCAGGCAGACGAAGAATTAATCATCAGGGTGTTTGTCAACTTGTTTAACAATGCCATTAAGTATACCCCAAATGGAGGCAAAATTAGTGTAACACGAGAAAGTTTGTCGGAGGGTGCTTTTCATAAAATATTAATCCACGATACCGGGGCAGGCATAGCACCTGAATTTATTGATACTATTTTTGATCGCTTTACCCAACGAAACCCCAAAAACCGCTCTACTGGCTTGGGGCTTACCTTTTGTAAACTGGTGGTAGAGAGTCATCAAGGGCAAATAGGAGTGCAATCAGAAGAGAACAAAGGCAGTACTTTTTGGCTTACTCTACCCAAAGCTGATGACCAACAAAGGTTGCACACCACCATTGACCAAACTGATCAGGTAGAGTCTGATACTGTAAATATAAAAGCCTGGGAACTCAACACTCAGGAAGAAGCAGTGCTTCGGGAGATAACCAATGAGCTTAAGCAGTACGAAATATACGAAGTATCGGCAATAAAAAAGGTGCTAAAAAAACTGCCTGCCTCTGAGGGGCGGATTGCCCACTGGAAACAAGCACTGGAAGATACTTTATATTCCTGGAATGAAACCAGGTATAAAGAACTGCTCGAAGTACCCGATTAAATATACAGCTGCCTGATTTTTGACATTTTTTGTTGTAGCCTGAGGAGAGGCTTAAACTAACTCACTACTTATAATCAATCATTGATCACTTTTGAAATGCAATTTTGCAACGAAATTTGTATACTTGTAGTACCTGTTTTCACTACTCGAACTAAGAACTATGATAGGGCAAAAAAAACAAAAAATAATAGCCGTGGGGCTTGCACTCACTTTAGGCACCTTGGGTTTTCACCGTTTTTATTTAGGTCAAAAAAGCATGGGGGTTAGTTACTTACTCGCCAGTTGTACCATCATTGGTTTGCCCATTGTTTTGGGCATAGCAGTTGTCGATTGCATTGGCTTAATGGCCCTGCCATACCACGAGTTTGAGCGACGTTACAACCCCCAACTAATGATGGGCAAAGCATACCCTTACCACAAAGAAAGCTTGTAATTTCAGTATTACCCTGATGTTTTAATATCATTCAAGGTAGTATTTTCCAGCAACTCTTTTCCTTCCTTTTTTCCTTGCCCGGTAAGCTGCCCCAGCAAATAACAGGCTTTAGCTCTGCTAAACTGCCCCATCATATAAATGAGGCGACGCAAATTACCATCTGCCTGTGGGGTAACAATCGCTTGTTTTGCTCTAAATACCAAGCCACAATCCATACACTGAAGTGGATTGATATTCTGTGCTTCGTATCCAAACCCGTGCAACGATATTTTACCTGAGTTGCAGTCGGGACAATTTACTTGATGGCTCATTGATTATGTTTTTTTGATTTAATTAGATGTTATTCGTGCAACCTTTACTCTATAGTATTGGTATGCTTCCTGGCTGGTGCCTTGCGGAAAACTTTGTTTGATAACGTATTCTTTGGTAGCCCCTGCTGACAAAGGTAAATCGCCTGACTTAAGCACGTAAAAGTTGTTTTGCACAATGGCACTCCCATTTTTGTGGTACCAGGTCACCGCTATCTTTAGCTCAGTAATGGCATTTTGTCCGGTATTTTTAAAGCTACACGTGGCGTGATGCGAGGTGCGATTGCCAAACAATGTTTTAAAGGTACTCTTCACCTCTGCTACTTGTAAATAACCCTTGGCAGATGGCACTACCACCAACCCATCAGGAAGCCCTTTTGTAGCAGTTTGGTCAATGTTTTTAGATACCGTCATCGGCTTGGGCACTTGCGTTGCAGGGGTCATTTCTTCGTTTTGAAAAAGTATCCAGGCACATACCCCAAAAGCAATCAGTCCAAAAATTAATAGTAACTTTTGGGTCTTTAACCGTCTTTTTCGAGGAGGCAATGATTGCTCGTTGGCAAGCTTGCTCACAATCATATGCGATTGGGCATTTTCGGGTGATACTTGTAAGCATTTTCGGGCGTAAGCCAACGCATTTTCACGGTCTTGTGGTTGTTGCTTGGCCTGCCAGCGCTGTTTGAAAGCATAGGCGATGCCTGCAAGTGGTTGCGGATGATGGGGGCGAATGCGCAAGGTTTGCTCATACTCTTTAATGGCCTCTGTCCAGTTTTGATAGGTCAAAAAGCCTTCTGCCCTGGCATTATGAGCATCAGCCACCTCTTGGGCTGCCTGCCAGTCTGCTTCGGTCATTCCAGCACCCAAAGCCACTTCTTTTAGCTCTTGCTCGGTCAGTGGTTGGTTTTCGCGCGCTTGTTGCACCTCAAACAACTTGCTGATGTATGCCTCAATCATTTTATCAGAATTATCCATCATATTATCAAGAAATAATTGTGGGTTTAGAAATGAGTAAAAAATAAATTTCCCTGATAAGCCAGGGCTGTAAACAGCTTTAGGTCAGTAATTTGCAAACCATTTCTAAAGTGTCACTGAGTCTACCACTATGCGGTAGCGCCCAGGATTTTTTACTTTAGCATCAGACAATAGCACACTGCTGCTATAAAGACGCATAGTGCCCGGCAATATGTGGGGACTGAGAATGGTGACAACATAGCATTTTTTAGTAAAGATTACCTCATTTTGATCATTGAACCACTCAAACCTCAAGGTCAAGCCCTTGAACAATAATTTACCAGTGTTTTTTATTTCAAGCAAAAATTTATAAGACCGATACCCCTTTCTATAAGATTTAGATACGCTGTTTTGCCTGCCTCTTATTTCAATCGCTGCATTGGCAGGTTGGCTGGTTCCCCAGGTAAACTCAACCTTTTCTGAAGGTTCAAACTTTTCTGGAGCGGCTACTTTGCTTATGGTTTGTACACTTAGTTTTGCCTTGGCAATGGCTGCTAAAGGTTGGTCTTTTACATATTTGAGAATTTTAATCGGTATATCGTCGCCACTGCGATAAGAGGGAAATAAAAAGCTGATGGCATTGTAGTTTTTGGTAAAAAGCAATTTGTCTGCTTTGTCAAATAACTCCAACTTAAGTTGAAGTTTCGACACAATCATTTTATTTACTTTAAAGCTTCCCACCAGTTCATAAGCATAAGAGTGACGATACACGTCTACACCTGATGTATAGGGTTTAAAAACTAACCCTTCAGATTTTTTATTGACCACAACCTTCAATGGCACATCCCATTCTCTAGTTTCGAAGGTATATTTTTTAGTATTGATGGTTTTGGTTACTGGCTTATACGCTACTTTTTTACTGTTGCGCGTCCACAAAAACGCACTGACTGCCTGCCACTGGTTGCCGTTCCAGCTAAAACGCTTCACCTCTATTACACCCTGGCTTTTTTTCTTAAAAACTTCTTTACCTTTTACCTTTTGTCCATCGGGCAAAAACTTGTCGTACTCAATAGTAAAACCTTTTTTGGTGACTTCGGAGAGCACCCCTTCGGTAGTTTGTCCATCGTCGCTAAAAGTAAACTGTTTTATTTTACCCAAAAAAGGGTTCAGGGCTAAGGTACCTTTAGTACCAGGACGTAAGTCGTTGGTACCTAAATAATAATACCTGGTAAAATTGATAATTCTTTTATCGAGCGCCAGTGTAAATACTACTTCGCCTGTGTTGGTAGTTTTGCTCGATTGCTGCATTTTATCTTTGATGATCCACTTGTTGCTCGCCAAAAACTGTAAATGGCTCATGGGGTCTACTTCGGTTTGTGCAATAGCAGTTTGACAAACCAAGGCAACATACAATGCAAAAAACCAATGCATTTTTTTCTGAATCTTCCAGGTAGTATTCATAATTTAAAAAATTAGTTGGGTTGGTAAAACTTGCTTACCCGAATGGTATTACTTGCGGCTTATTTTAGATCAAAGTACTCCATCGTGAAAACGACAATAAAAAATAAATTTGTTTCTAACAAATTGCACAACATTGGTAGCTTATGCATAAGTACTCAATTATACTAAAAAAGTTGGCGGCAAAGTCAAACACTCACCAACACTTCACCATATAAATCTTCACACACACTTACAAAATAAAAGCTTCGCTGCTTTGTAGCTGCAAAAAACAAAAAAAATAATTATCTTAGCATTTAGAAATGGACAAAAAATAACTTTCCCCGATAAGTCAGGATTGTGAGCTTTTTAGCCTCTGGCAGAACTCGCAAAAGGAACCTCATATCAGAGCAAAACCTTTCCCTCAAAACCGGGAACTTATTTTATAACCATTCTTTAGTTACAAATGCTTATAAAACAAATACAGATTGCCCATAAAAGGGAAGTTTATGAGTTTTTTTGTAAGTATTTATTTATACAATAAGCTTATATATATAAACAATCAATGCTAGAAATTAATGGAGTACTTCGTCAGGTATTGCCTCTAGAAAGCGGGCAAGGACGCAACGGAGAATGGAAAAAACAAAGTTTTGTTATCGAAACTATGGACCAGTATCCTAAATCGGTTTGTATTACTATGTGGGGCGACAAAATTGACCGCCTACAGCAGTTTAATCTTGGCGATGAAATCAAAGCTTCTATCAATATAGAATCACGGGAATATAATGGTAAATGGTATACTGATGTAAAGGCATGGAGAATCGATGCGCTTAATCAAGCAAGTACTCCTGCTGCTGGTAACAACCCAAATACACCTATGCCTGAGCCTCCTCCCTTTGAAGAAACTTTCAACCTCAAGTCTGACGATACCGAGCAAGACGACTTGCCGTTCTAAATATTTGGCCTCTGGCTAACAGTCACTAAGGGTGATCAATGGTTTGCTCGAAAACCTCATTTGATCACCCTATTTTTTTATCATTATGAAAACAACCTCTCCCCTACTCACCCTCACCTTTTGCTTGGTTATGTCTACTATTTTTGCCCAAAAAACACCTTTCTTTCACATTAAACACGCTCCTTATTCCAAGAAGAGATCGCAACAAATGAAAAAGAAATTGAAAAAATATGAGGCAAAGTTAAGCGAAAACGAACAATTAAAAATTGTAAGAGGCATACTAACTAACAAGCTTCTAAAATCTCCTATATACTACAACCCGGCTACTTTTGGCAAACCCAATAAAGACGAGCACATGGCAGAGCGCCTGTATTGGGTGCTCGACTTTGACCAGGATAAAACTGTAGACCTGGTGCTTATTTTTAATACTTACTTTGGTCCTACCCCTGGCTACTATTTTTACTTCAACCACAAAGGTAAGTTTGAGTATGTGTACGACAATGCTGGCCAATTTGTACTCATCAGACACAAACGTAAACAGACTTTTTTACAACACGCTATATTCATTATAGATGAACAAGAAACCCAAATTTCCCAGACATTTGTGTACAACCACACCGCACAATCGTATGTGGCAAGCCCTAAACTATACTATGCTTCGCAAAGTAAGTTGCCTAAAAAAATTGCCCTTAAACCCTCTCTGGTTACCCTCACCAAAGTAAGCCAGGCAAGATACAGCCCACAAGTAGACGATACCCCTGCCAAAAAGATAAAAGAAGGGGAATACAACCAATATAAAGCCACCAAAACACTTTGGGGCAATGTGGTAGCAAAATATGCTAAAGGAGCTAAAGGTTATGTGCTGGCTACACAAAGTGGATGGGCATTTGTGGCATTTTTGCCTGATAGCAAGCTGATAAAGACAAGTTTAAGGCACGGAATGGACGAAGGATACGATCAAAAAAACAATCAAACAACTCCACCAAAGATAAGTCCTTATATCTGTGGATGGATTCCTCAAAACAGTTTTAGGTAAACCTATACCTCGGTATGAATTTTTGATAAAAATGCATTGATATAAACAATCATATCCGGAAAAAACACATTAAAATCATTTTCAAACTCACGATAGCCTGTTTCCAGGTTTTTGATTGCCAACTCAATCTTTGAGTCATATTGTGTGCGCATGCTAATACGTTCACTTACCCTGGTGAGCGCTCTGCCTATGTTTTCGAGGTTTGCGTACCCTGCCAACCAGTTTTGCTTGATCATATGAGGTAGCAACTCTTGTACTTTTGGGGGCAAAATATCCAT